>CALFWN010000192.1 GCA_937928335.1 uncultured Litoreibacter sp.
TTCAAGATTTCTATCCCGGAGGCACCCTTAGGATGGGGCATGTCAGCAGGCAAATCACCTATGCGCATTCCGCGCAAACCAAGGCCGGGCGCGCGGTTATACGCATGTTGGAAAATGCCACCGGGCGTATCGGGTTGATCCGGCGCGCGCAGGGCTATGAGCAGGAAGTGGCGGTTGGCGCAAATTTCTGGAGCGTCATGGCGGAGCGTTACGGGCTGAGCCTCGATATCGCAGGCGGCAGCCTTGAGAATATCCCCCGAACAGGCCCGCTTCTGGTCGTCGCCAACCATCCTTATGGCATTCTGGACGGGTTGATGATGGGTCATATCCTGAGCCAGACGCGGGGCGATTTTCGTATTCTGGCCAATGATGTCTTTGACCGCGCGGAAGAGCTGCGGCGGGTGATCCTTCCGATCTCTTTTGACGAGACGCGGGAGGCCGTGGCGTTGAACCTGCACACCCGCAAGACCGCGTTGGAATATATGCGCGCGGGCGGCGCGATTGGTGTTTTCCCGGGCGGGACAGTGTCAACGGCGGCCAGACCGTTCGGCGCGGCGTTTGATCCGGCATGGCGCAACTTCACCGCGCGGCTGGTTGCGAAATCTGACGCGCAGGTGGTGCCGATCTATTTTGATGGTCGCAACTCGCGCCTGTTTCAGCTGGCCAGCCACGCGCATCCGACGCTTCGGCTTGCGCTGCTGATCAACGAGTTCAAGCGCCACACGGATAAACCTGTCCGCGTTGTCATCGGAGAGCCCATCGCGCGGGACGTATTGGACAAATACCGCCATAGCCCCAAAGCAATGATGGATTTTCTGCGGCAGGCGACGTATGAGCTATCCTCAACCGAAGGGGGTGTTGCGCCCTTTGGATATGAGTTCGAGGACAAGCACAAAAGGGCGGCACATGGCGGTCGGCATCTTTGACAGCGGATTGGGCGGATTGACGGTCTATGACCAGATCGCGGCGGATATGCCCGATCTGCCCGTGTGCTATTTCGCCGACAGTGCCCACACGCCTTATGGCACGCGCACCCCAGACGACATTTACGCGCTGACCTGCAAGGCCACGCAAGCGATGTTTGATCAGGGCTGCAATCTGGTGATTCTGGCCTGCAACACGGCCTCGGCGGCGGCGCTGCGCCGGATGCAGGAAAACTGGGTGCCCAGAGATAAGCGCGTGCTGGGGGTATTTGTTCCGATGATCGAAGCCCTGACAGAGCGCAATTGGGGCGACAACTCCCCACCGCGCGAGGTGGGCGTGAAACATGTGGCGCTTTTTGCCACGCCCGCGACCGTATCAAGCCGCGCCTTTCAACGGGAATTAGCGTTTCGTGCCATAGGGGTAGACGTTGAAGCTCAACCATGTGGCGGGCTGGTTGACGCCCTGGAGGATGGCGACGAGATGCTGGCGGAGGCCTTGGTCAGATCTCATGTCGACGCCCTGAAACGCCGGATGCCGCACCCGCAGGCGGCGATTTTGGGCTGCACGCATTACCCGTTGATGCAGCAGGCGTTTCAGGAGGCGCTGGGGCCGGAGGTGACCGTTTACAGTCAGGCGAGCCTGGTCTCTGATAGTCTGGCGGATTATCTCAGGCGGCATCCCGACATGCTGGGAGATGGCACAAAAACCAGATTTCTGACCACCGGCGACCCGGGCACCGTGTCCGACCGGGCCACGCAATTTCTGCGACGAAAGACCGTCTTCGAGGCGGCCTGATGGACGCCCGCCAGTCTTTCTTCTAAACCAACATCACATTTCTATCACGGAGTCTGTCATGACCCATAATATCGCCATCCTTGGCGCGTCCGGCTACACGGGCGCAGAGCTGATCCGGCTGATTGCCACCCATCCCGATATGTCCATTGCGGCCCTGTCTGCCGACCGCAAAGCGGGTATGGAGATGGCCGATGTGTTCCCGCATCTGCGCCATCTTACGCTGCCCAGCTTGGTGAAAATTGATGAGATTGACTTTGCGAAGATCGACCTGTGTTTTTGCGCCTTGCCGCATAAGACTTCGCAGGATGTGATCTCGAAACTGCCGAAAACGCTCAAGATTGTGGACCTGTCCGCCGATTTCCGGCTTCGGAATGCGGCGGATTATGAGACGTGGTATGGCAACCCGCACACCGCTTTGGAGCAGCAGGCGGAGGCGGTCTATGGCCTGACCGAGTTCTACCGCGACCAGATCAGAACCGCGCGGCTGGTGGCGGGGACCGGGTGTAATGCGGCGACGGGGCAATATGCGTTGCGCCCCTTGATCGAGAAAGGCCTGATTGATCTTGATGAGATCATCATCGACCTGAAAACCGGTGTGTCCGGGGCGGGGCGGTCCTTGAAGGAAAACCTGCTCCACGCTGAATTGAGCGAGGGCGCACACCCTTACGGGATCGGCGGCACGCACCGGCATCTGGCGGAGTTTGACCAGGAATTCAGCGCGATTGCCGGGCGTCCCGTCAAAGTGCAGTTTACCCCGCATTTGCTGCCTGCCAACCGGGGCATTGTTGCCACGATCTATGTCAGAGGGCAGGCGCAGGCCATTCATGATGCCTTTACCGCCGCCTATGCGCAGGAGCCATTTATCGAGCTGTTGCCTTTGGGGCAGGCGCCCTCCACCCGCCATATCAGGGGGTCGAATTTCGTGCATCTGGGGGTGACCGGCGACCGGATTGAGGGGCGCTCGATCATTGTCTGTGCGCTGGACAACCTCACGAAGGGGTCATCGGGGCAAGCGTTGCAAAATGCGAACTTGATGCTAGGTTTGGACGAGGCTGCCGGGCTTATGCTGGCACCCGTATTTCCGTAAGGAGTTCCGATGCGCGGGCTCAAGAAAAAGAGACGTATTCAGATCATCGCCGTGGCCTCGGTGGCATTGCTCGTGGCCACGGGGCTTATCGGATATGCGCTGCGTGACGGGATCAATTATTTCTACTCACCAACACAGGTGGCCGAGAACCCGCCCGATGCGGCGGAAACATTTCGTATTGGCGGTCTCGTCATGGAAGACAGCATTGTCACGGGCGAAGGGTTTGCCTTCTCCTTTACGGTCACTGACGGCAATGCAGAGATCCCCGTGGCCTATATTGGCGACGAGCCACGGCCTGACCTGTTCGAGGAAGGGCAAGGCACCGTGGCAACCGGAAACTACGTGAATAACGTCTTCCAAGCCCATACGATATTTGCAAAACATGACGAGACCTACATGCCGGTCGAGGTCATTGACGCGCTGAAGGCGCAAGGCGTCTACCAAGATCCCGACGCCTGAGGCTACGGCCTGCGAACGGTCAGGTTTCGATCCGTTAACCAAAGCCATGCAGTTTCTCCGCCGAACCAGCGCGGAGAGACGCCATGCAGACCATCCACGAGATCACCGACGAGATATTGCGCGCCGAGGGCGGCTATGTGAACGATCCCGACGATCCCGGCGGGGCCACAAATCATGGTGTCACCATCCATACGATGCGCCGGCTGGGGCTTGATCTGGATGGCGATGGCCGGGTGACGGCGCGCGATGTCAAGAAGCTGACCCGCAAGAAAGCCGGTGAGATCTTTCAGGAGCATTATTTCCGCGGCCCCCGGATCGATGCCTTGCCGGAACCGCTGCAGGCCAGCGTGTATGACATGTATGTGAACTCTGGCTCGAATGCAGTGAAAATTCTGCAGGGGCTCTTGCGCAATATGGGGTTCGACATCGCGCGGGATGGCGTGATCGGCCCGCAAACAATCCGGGTGAGCTTTGCCGCCTACGCCGAGGCGGAGGCCTTCATTGTCGATGCCTACGGGATCGCCCGGCGCAATTACTACTACGCCATTGCCGACCGGCGCAAAGCGTCTCGAAAATATGCGCGCAGGCGGGATGGCGGAAAGGGCGGCTGGATCACGCGGGCCGAGGCTTTCATGGACCCGCATTATCATCTGTCAGACAGCGAACATCGGAAGAGGACTGCGAAATGGGGATAATCGGAAAAATCCTGGGCGGCGGCGCGCGGGATCTGACCCGCGCTGTGGGGGATGTGGCAGACGGGTTCCGCCCCAATGCCACCCGCCGAATGCAATTGGGACATGACGCCTATATCGCGGCGCTTGGGCAGCATGGCACGGAGTTTGAGCATGGCCGTTCGGGTTGGTTTGACAATGCGATGAACGGGTTCAACCGGCTTCCGCGTCCGATGCTGGCGCTGGGCACGATTGGCCTGTTTGTTTATGCGATGACCGATCCTGCGGGCTTTGCCCCCCGTATGGAAGGTCTGGCTCTGGTGCCCGATCCGCTCTGGTGGTTGCTCGGCGCGATTGTCAGCTTTTATTTCGGCGCAAGAGAGTTGCATTATGCCCGGCACCGCAAGCCGCCGATATCAGCCAAAAGACGGGCAACAGAGCGCGCAGAGGCGACGGTGACAAATGCGGCGCTGAGCGCTTGGCGGGCCTCGCGGGGTGGTTAATTTCGACGCGTGACGGCAGGTTTCCCTTTTCTAAACCAAGCGGTTCGTTATCGTTGAGCCAAACCAACGGATAAGGGCCAAGCCATGCAATATGACACGATCCGCTATTCGGTGCGCAACAACATTGCTGTGGTCGAATTCTCGCGGCCGGATGTGATGAATGCGCTCAACACGCAGATGCGGGCAGAGCTGCTGCACGCCACCAAACAGGCCGAAGAAGAGGCCCGTGTGCTTGTGATGACTGGCAAGGGCCAGGCGTTTTGTTCGGGTCAGGATCTGGGGGATCGGGCCACGGTGGCCAGCACGGATCTGGAACGCACCTTGCGCGATGAATATGTCCCCATGCTGATGGCGATTTACAACTGCAAGATCCCGACGATTTCGGCTGTTAACGGCCCTGCGGCGGGGGCTGGGGCAAATCTGGCGCTGTCTGCTGACGTGGTGATTGCGACGGAAAGTGCGATGTTCTTGCAGGCCTTCACCCGGATCGGGCTGATCCCGGATGCAGGCGGGACGTATTTCCTGCCACGTCAGGTGGGCCTGCCCAAAGCGATGGGGGCCGCATTATTTGCGGAGCCGATCACTGCGCAACAGGCCTCTGATCAGGGGATGATCTGGGAGGCGGTGCCTGATGAGACGTTTGAGGAGGTCTGGAAAAGCCGCGCCACGCAGCTCGCCAATGGGCCGACGGCAGCCTATCAGCGGGTCAAGCAATCCTTGCGCCAAAGCTATGACAATACG
>CALFWN010000193.1 GCA_937928335.1 uncultured Litoreibacter sp.
GTCAACCGGCTGATCACCGTGCCCGCCGCGCTGGCAATCACAATTGGCGCGAACGCATGGACTGCAAAGTGGCGCAGCACGACCTCAAGGGCGAACAGGGCCCCCGCGATGGGCGCGTTGAAACTCGCCGAGACCGCCGCCGCCACCGCGCAGCCCAAAAGGTCGCGCCCGGTGATCCCGTCGGCTTTCAGCACCCCCGACACCCAGCTTGAGATCACGGCGGCAAGGTGCACCACCGGCCCCTCCCGCCCGGTCGAGCCGCCGGTGGACAGTGTGATCATCGAGGCGAATGCCGAGGCCAGCCCGGAGCGTATCCCGACCCGGCCATTCTCCATCGCCGCTCCCTCGATCACATCGGCCACGGACCGCGCCCGCCCGTCTGGGGTGAAGAAATGCAGCACGATGCCGGTCAGCAGGCCGCCCGCGACAGGGATCAGCAGCACAAAATACCAATACACATCCACCACGAATTCCTGCAGGCTGCGCACGTCCTTGGCGTCATAGACCACGCCCTGCAACCACTCGATCGCGATCCGAAACCCGACCGCCGCACCGCCGGCGGCAATGCCGACCATCAGCGCAATGAACCAGAATTGCAGCTTGGAAGGGCCTCGGTGACGCAGCACCAGCCAGCCCGTTTTGCACGATTGCACCACATCGCCAATCTGGCCCGCGATCATCGATTTTTTCGGCTCGGCCATATCCGCCTCGCGCTTTCCCTGACAGGCCAGCTGGCCTAAACTCCCTGAAATCCCGCACAAGGCCGCTTATGACCATCGAACATGCCATTTCAGAGCTACAATCCCTCTTAGGCGAAAGGCTTGCGACCTCCAAGTCCGATCGCGACATTCATGGCCGCTCGGAGGTCTATTATGCCCCGATGCCCCCCGACGCGGTCGCCTATCCCGAAACCACCGGGGAGGTCAGCGCCCTGGTGAAAATCTGCGCCAGACATGGCTGCCCCGTCATCCCCTGGGGCACCGGCACCTCGCTTGAGGGCCACGCGCTTGCGCTCAAAGGCGGGGTCACGGTGGATTTTTCGCGCATGGCGGCGGTGGTCGAGGTCAATGCCGAAGACATGGACATCCGCGTCCAGCCCGGCATCACCCGCATGGCGCTGAACGAAGAGCTGCGGGCGACGGGGCTGTTCTTTCCGGTCGATCCCGGCGCCAATGCCTCCATCGGCGGCATGGCCGCAACACGGGCCTCGGGCACCACAACGGTTCGCTACGGGACGATGGCCGATAATGTCATGGGGCTTGAGGTGGTGCTCGCCGATGGGCGGATCATCCGCACCGGCTCGCGAGCTCGCAAAACCTCGGCAGGCTATGACCTGACCCATCTCTTTGTGGGCTCGAAGGGCACGCTTGGCCTGATCACCGAGTTGACGCTGAAGCTGCAAGGTCAGCCCGAAGCCGTGTCCGCCGGTATCTGCGCCTTCCCCGATATGGACAGCGCCGTGGGCTGCGTGATGGAGACCATCCAGATGGGCCTGCCGATGGCCCGGATCGAGTTCGTGGACGCCGCAACAACCCAGGCCTTCAACGCCTATTCCGGGCGCTCCATGCCCGCGCAGCCGCATCTGCTGGTTGAATTCAACGGCTCGCCCGCCGCTGTGGCAGAAGATGCCAAAAGATTCGGCGAGATCGTCGCGGATCACGGCGGCGCCGATTTCGAATGGGCCACCAAGCCTGAAGAACGCACGGCCCTCTGGCAGCTGCGCCATGACGGCTATTACGCCATTCTCGCCTCCCGCAAGGGATGCACCGCCATGTCCACGGATATCTGCGTGCCGATCTCGCGCCTGGCCGAGGCCGTCACCCAGACCCAGGCCGATATCGCCGACAGCTTCATCCCCGGCCCCATTCTGGGCCATGTGGGCGATGGCAATTTCCACGCTATCCTGATGATGGACCCCGACAAGCCCGAGGAACTGGCCGAGGCAAAACGCCTTGCCGACCGCATGGTGGACCGCGCCCTGAAGATGGGTGGCACGGTCACCGGCGAGCATGGCGTCGGCATGGGCAAGATGAAATATATGACCCGCGAACATGGCGACGCATGGGGGGTCATGGCCGATATCAAACGCAGCTTTGATCCGCAAAACATCCTCAACCCCGGCAAAATGGTGCAGGTCAACTGATCACAGCACCACCCCCATATCTCCATTTGGTTTGAAAATACTCTCGCCGAAGGCGTCCCGCCCTATCGGCCCAGCAAGGCCCGCGCCGCCTCGCGCGCCGCCTCCGTCACCGTGTCGCCCGAGACCATCCGCGCGATCTCGTCAACGCGCGCCTCCGCGTCAAGCGCGATCACCGTCGACAGGGTAACCTCGTCCTGCACCGATTTCTGCACCCGCCAGTGATGCCCGCCCAGTGCAGCCACCTGCGGCGAGTGGGTTACCACCAGCACCTGCCCGCCCTCAGCCAAAGCGCCCAGCCTGCGGCCCACCGCATCTGCGGTGGCCCCGCCCACGCCCCGGTCGATCTCGTCAAAGATCATCGTCACATCACCGCTGGTGCCGGTCAGGCAGACTTTCAGCGCCAGCAGGAAGCGCGACAGCTCGCCGCCCGAGGCAATTTTGTTCAGCGGCCCTGCCGGGGTGCCGGGGTTTGTGGCCACGGTAAAGGCCACCATGTCATGGCCCTCGGGCCCATAGGCCTCGTCACTGATCTCGGTGCGAAACACCGCGCGTTCCATCTTCAGCGGTGCCAGCTCTTTCATCATCGCGGCGTCCAGCCGGGCCGCGGCCTCAACCCGCGCCTCCCGCAACGCGTCGGCTTCCACGCCGTAGGCCTCTTCTGCCGC
>CALFWN010000194.1 GCA_937928335.1 uncultured Litoreibacter sp.
CTGTGCGCGGGTTCATCCGATCCATTGAGCGAATGAACCTGTAGCCGCGCGGTGGGCGGATGGTGCGGGCCTCCGCGATCTTGCGCGGGGCCGATTTGGGTCCGACAAGGGTATTGCCCGAGGGTGCGGTCGCGCTTGCCAGGGTCACGGTTGCGACGGGCGCGACAGGCGCATTGCGCCGCGCAGAGCTGACCTGAACCCCGCAGAGCTGCTTGCGCGAGCGTGTCACCCGAGGCACCCATTTGACCGCACCGTCAAAACCCGAGCGGACAAAGACGCAGCCATTGCTGTCCACAAACTGGGCGCCGGTATAGGAGGCCGGTGGCAGCTCTGCCGGTTCCTGAAATTTCTGGGCCATACTCCCGGTATTGCTCATCGCCAAGCTCAGGCAGGCCGCAGCCATCAATTTGTATACGCGCATAGTCATCCCCACTAAATGTAGTGGAAATCTTGCCCTCTAGGCGCAGATTCGTAAAGCCCTGACTTGCGGGCGCAGCCTCGCAATCTATAGCTGTTATTTGGTGCCGAACATCCGGTCACCCGCATCGCCCAGGCCCGGCACGATATATCCGTTCTCATTCAAATGACTATCGACCGAGGCTGTCACAATCGGCACATCCGGGTGCGCCTCTTTCATCCGGGCAATGCCCTCAGGGGCCGCCAGCAGACACAGAAACCTGATATTCGTGGCCCCCGCTTTTTTCAGCAAATCAATCGCCGCCACCGAGGAATTGCCCGTCGCCAGCATCGGGTCCACCGCGATCACCATCCGCTCGTCCAGCGCGTCAGGCACCTTGAAATAATATTGCACCGGTTTCAGCGTTTCCTCGTCGCGGTAAAGCCCTACAAAGCCCACGCGGGCGCTCGGGATCAGCTCCAGCATCCCGTCCAGCAACCCATTGCCCGCCCGCAGGATCGAGATCAGCGCCAGTTTGCGCCCCGCCAGCGTGGGGGCGTCCATCGCCTCCATCGGGGTCTCGATACGCTTGGTTTCCATCTCAAGATTGCGCGTCACCTCATAGGCCAGAAACTGGCTGATCTCGCGCAGAAGCTGGCGAAACACCGCCGTCGAGGTGCTGGTTTCGCGCATCAGGGTCAGCTTGTGCTGTACCAGCGGGTGGTCCACGACCGTTAAATGATCAGACATGTTTCGGCTCCAGTTTCTGTCGCAATATCTCTTTGGTGGCGGCGTCGCAAAAGGCCGCCTCCGTGGCGGTCAGGTTGACGTCGCGCATCACCGCATCATCCCAGCCGAATGTCTCTGCCAGCATGTCATATTCACGCGTCAGGCTGGTGTGGAAAAACGGCGGATCATCGGTCGATACTGTGACCTTGACGCCGGCCTGCCGCAACCGCTCAATCGGATGCGCGTCCCAGGATGGCACCACGCCCAGCGCCACGTTCGAGCCGGGGCAGACCTCCAGAACAATGCCATGCTCGGCCAGATGATCCACCAGCGCGGGGTCCTCGACGCATTGGACCCCGTGGCCGATACGTTCCACTTTCAGGTCACGCACCGCCTCCCAGACCGAGGCCGCCCCGCCCCATTCGCCCGCATGGGTGGTCAGCCGCAGCCCCGCCTCCCGCGCCAGATCGAACGCATAGGCGTAATCACCCTGATGGCCGACAGTCTCTGCGCCGCCCATGCCGAAACCGGTGATGAAATCCCCCATCGTTTCCGCCGCGCAGATCGCGTCGGGCTTGGCGGCCTCCGGCCCTTCATGGCGAATGCAGGTGACCACGCCACGCATGATGATGCCGCTGTCGCGCCGCGCGGCCTCTGCCGCCTCCTCAATCGCTGCCAGATATTCGCGCCACGCCCCCAGATCGCCGCCGCCGCAGAAATTCGGGCTGAGAAAGGCTTCGGTATAGATCACACCCTGCGCGGCGGATTGCTCCAGCACGGCGGCGGTCAGGCGGCGGAATTCCTCCGGGCCGGTCAGCACGGTCGTTGCCGCCTCATAAGTGCGCAAAAACTGCTCGAATGTCTCGAAACGGTAGGTGCCATCCTCGTTGAAGACGCCCTCGAGGCTGACGCCCTTCTCCTGCGCCAGCCCTCGGATAAAGGCAGGCGGCGCCGCACCTTCCAGATGCAAATGCAGCTCAACCAAAGATGTCATAGAAAGCTCCTTCCCGGGCCGCGTTCCGCCAGCCTTAAATGATCCGCAACACTGGCCGCGACATCCACAAAATCCACCACCCCGATATCGCGCAGCCCCGCACCGATGCCAATGACCGGCACCTGTTCGCGCGTATGGTCGGTGCCGCGCCATGTCGGGTCATTGCCGTGATCTGCTGTGAAGATCATCAGGTCGCCCTCCCGCAAATGTCTGAAAACCGCAGGCAGGCAGCTGTCGAACCACTCCAGATGCCCCGCATAGCCCTCAGGGTCGCGCCGATGGCCAAAATCGCTGTCGAACTGCACGAAATTGGCGAAGGTGAAACTGCCCTCTTCCGCATCGCGCACAAGATCCTCCAGATGCCCCATCAAGGCCCTATCGGCGCCTTTGCGGGTCTCATCTATGCCCCGGCCCGAGAAAATATCGTCAATCTTTCCAATTGCATAGGTCTTGCGTCCCGCCGCCTTGGCCCAGTCAAGCAGCGTCGGGGCGGGCGTTTCAATCGCGAAATCGCGGCGGTGTTTGGTGCGGGTGAAGCCGGTTGTCGCATCACCTATGAAGGGCCGCGCAATGACGCGCCCGACCTTCATGTCATGCAGCACGGGCGCCATGTGGCGGCAGAGATCCAGCAGCTTGTCCAAGCCGAAGGCCTCCTCATGCGCCGCGATCTGGAACACGCTGTCGGCGGAGGTATAGCAGATCGGCTGGCCGCTGCGCATATGCTCACAGGCCAGCTCCGCGATGATCTGCGTGCCCGAGGCATGGCAATTGCCCAAAACGCCCGTGGTGCCGCAAAACGCCGCCGCCATTTCGGTGATCTCGGACGGAAAGGCAGGGGTTTCTTTCGGGAAATAATGCCAGTCCCACGGCACCGGCACGCCCGCCAACTCCCAATGGCCCGAGGGGGTGTCCTTGCCCGGCGAGTGCTCCGTCGCGCGGCCGTAAAGGCCCGTTGCAGCGCCTTCCAGCCCCATCACCTGACCCAGCCCCAGGCCCATCAGATGCGGCATCTTCAGGCC
>CALFWN010000195.1 GCA_937928335.1 uncultured Litoreibacter sp.
CCCCAGAGCGAGACATTCCATTCGGTGGCCGCAGCTTCTCCGACGAAGGCGACAGTAAGGGCCATTGAGCAGGCCGTGGTCATAAATCTGTTCATATTTGTCCTCCCAGAACAGCCCCGTCAGATGGGGCAAAGAATGCAGAAAGTTTTCAGCGAGACCCAATCCAGTGCAACAGCTGGTTTTGCCAAAGCGGCAGCAACGGGCTAACGCGTTAAAATTACTTGATAAGTTGTCGCACCAATGGGCGGGTGAGGGTGCCAATGTGCGGAATTTCGCACATTTGTCAGCCGTTGCCATGTGCCTCCGCGCGTGCCAGCCTTGTGCAAACAGACCCACCCCACACCCTCAGCCCAAGGACCCTCCCCATGCCCCTGCAATTTCACCAATTTGCGTATAATTCCGACAATTACGGGGTGCTGGTCCATGACCCGGCCACCGGCAAGACCGCCTGTGTGGATGCAGGCGAGGCAGGTGCCGTGTTTGAGGCCCTGAAGAAAACCGGCTGGACGTTGAGCGATCTGTGGATCACGCATCATCACTGGGACCATACGGACGGGCTGGCCGAGGTGAAGTCAAAAACTGGCTGCCACGTCACTGGCCCGGAAGGCATCAAGGGCATCGACGCGGTGGTAAAGGGCAGCGACAGTTTCGAATTTGCGGGCCACAGGGTCGAGCTGATCCACACGCCGGGCCACACGCTCGATATGTTGAATTTCTACCTTCCGGGGGCAGGGACAGTGTTCACGGGTGACACGCTCTTTGTGATGGGATGCGGACGGCTCTTTGAGGGGGACGGCCCGATGATGTGGGCCTCCTTGCAAAAGCTGATGGCCCTGCCGCCAGAGACAGTGATCTATTGCGCGCATGAATACACGCTGGCCAGCGCGGCCTTTGCGCTGAGCATCGACCCCGGGAACGCGGCCCTTCAGGCGAAGGTGGACCGCGTCAAGGCGATGCGCGCCAGCGATGTGCCGACAGTGCCCACAGATCTTGCCACAGAGCTGGCCACCAACCCGTTTCTGCGACCTGCCGACAAGGATATCCGGGCCGGGCTGGGCATGGTGGATGCCACCGATGCCGAGGTGTTTACCGAGATAAGAACGCGAAAAGACCAGTTCTGAGCCTTGCCTTTTCAAAGCGGTAGGAGCCATAGTTCGTGTAGTTACCAAACTTCGGGAGAGTTGATATGAAAACGGTATCCGTACTGGCCGCAGCCTTGTTGGCGACGACCACACTCGCGGCTTCCGCCGAGACCCTGCGCTGGGCGCGGGCAGGCGACGCGCTGACATTGGACCCACATGCACAAAACGAGGGGCCGACAACCGCCCTTGCACACCAGATCATGGAGACGCTGGTGATGCGCAACCACGAGGGCGAGCTGGTGGCCTCCTTGGCGACCGACTGGGCCCCCTCCGAGAGCAATCCGAACATCTGGGTGTTCAAGCTGCGCGAGGGCGTCAGCTACCATGATGGCTCGGCCTTCACGGCCGAAGATGTGGTCTTCTCGCTGAACCGCGCCATGACCGAGGATAGCGACTACAAGGAGCTGCTGGCCTCCGTCAAAGAGGTGCGCGCCGATGGCGACTACACCATCGAGATCGAGACCAATGGCCCCAACCCGATCATGCCAAACAACCTCAGCAACATGTTCATCATGGACAAGACCTGGTCAGAGGCCAATAACGCCGTCAAAGTGCAGGATTATGAAGGTGGCGAGGATACATTTGCCGCCAAGAACGCCAACGGCACCGGCCCCTACAGGCTGGTCAGCCGCGAGCCGGACGTGAAAACCGTGCTGGCCGCCAACGAGGATTACTGGGGCAAGGGCGAGTTCCCCCTTGAGGTGACAGAGATCATCTACACCCCGATCCAGAATGCCGCGACCCGTGTGGCGGCGCTGCTGACAGGTGAGGTAGAGTTCATTCAGGACGTGCCGGTGCAAGATATCGAGCGGGTCAACTCCACAGCCGGGCTCGAGGTGCGCACCGCGCCGCAAAACCGTGTGATTTTCTTTGGCATGAACATGGGCGACGAGGATCTGGCCAATGACAATGTAGAAGGCACCAACCCGTTTGCAGATGTGCGCGTGCGCCGGGCGATGAACCTCGCCATCAACCGTGACGCCATCAAGCAGGTGGTGATGCGCGGCCAGTCTGAACCCGCAGGCATGATCGCGCCGCCCTTCGTCAACGGCTGGTCGGCAGAGATGGACGCCGCCTCTAAAACGGATGTGGGGCAGGCCAAGGCGCTTCTGGAAGAGGCAGGCTACCCGGACGGCTTCTCCATCCAGCTCGATTGCCCCAATGACCGCTATGTCAATGACGAGGGCATCTGTCAGGCCGCTGTCGGCATGTTCGGCCAGATCGGCGTGACGGTGAACCTGGATGCCAAGCCCAAGGCCCAGCACTTCCCGCTTCTGTCGAATTACGAGACCGACTTCTACATGCTTGGCTGGGGCGTGCCGACTTACGACTCGGAATATATCTTCAACTTCCTGGTCCACGGTCGCGACGACAAATACGGCTCCTGGAACGCCGTGCGCTACAACAACCCAGAGCTGAACGCCAAGATCGAAAGTCTCGCGTCCAACACAGACCTTGAGGCCCGCAACGCGGATATCAAAGCGATCTGGGAAGTCGTCCAAGACGAGGCGCTCTATATCCCCATCCACCATCAGGTGCTGAACTGGGGCATGGCCGAAAAGGTCGGCACCATTGTCGAGCCTGAGGATAGTCCGAAGTTCAAATATTTCACGCTGAATTAGGCGCGCATCACAGCATCAACAAGGCCTCCGGCGCAAACCGGGGGCCTTTTTTGTTGGCTGCCAGATTGGCTGCCAAATCGTGCGTCAAATGGCTGTTCTGCGCCGCGCCTTCCTTCAACAGGGCGGGCATCTGAGACCTGTTGCGCCATATTTTCGCCCATTGGCTTGGCTACCGCTGTGCAAAAAGCCGGAGAACTCACATGCCTTTTCTCAGATGGGTGGTCACATGTCTTGCCCTGGCCTGTGGCCCCTCTAACGCCGACGAATTGCTGCCGGTCGCGGTCCAGCACAAGTCGATGGCCTTTGTTTTGGACAACACGAAAGTCAGGCTCCCGACAGGCGCAGGGGTTGAGTTCTTCATGAAAGATGAAGGCGGTGTGCCGAGAAAGATAGAACATATCCGCGGCTTTGTCCTTGGTACGCATGACGGTGTTCTCTTCATCGAACTGTCGGATCAAAAGGCCATAAGATTGGCGAGACATCGCGCAACAGGCACCGTTACTGTTCAAAAGGCAAGCGACCCGGTGGCCGATGAGGTGCAGGGTCGCCGTGACATGCTACAAAGCGGCGCGAACCTCTATCTTGCGCCCAGGATGCAACAGCTGACAGTGGAAATGGAACTGGATCGCCAGACGGTCAGCGCCTGGTCTC
>CALFWN010000196.1 GCA_937928335.1 uncultured Litoreibacter sp.
ATCGACGGCACCTTTCCCGACTACACCCGCGTCATCCCGGCGGGCAACACCCGCAAGATGGAAGTGGACGACTCGGACTTTGCCAAGGCCGTGGACCGGGTTGCCACCGTCAGTTCCGAACGCTCGCGCGCGGTGAAACTGCAACTGGACGAGGATCGCCTGATCCTCTCCGTGAACGCCCCGGATTCGGGTGCTGCGGAGGAAGAGCTGGCCGTGGCCTATGGCGACGAAAAGCTGGAAATTGGCTTTAACGCCAAATACTTGCTGGAGATCGCAGGGCAGGTGGATCGCGAAAACGCGGTCTTCATGTTCAACTCCGCCGGCGATCCGACCCTGATGCGCGAAGGCAACGACCTGTCTGCGGTCTACGTCGTGATGCCAATGCGCGTCTGACGCCGCGTGGATGGCTGACCTCTACCTCTCCAAGCTGCAACTTTCGCATTTTCGGTCGCATAAATCCGTCAGCCTCGCGCTGGATGGCCGCCCCATCGCCATCTACGGCGCGAACGGTGCGGGCAAGACCAACATCCTCGAAGCCGTCTCCCTTTTGTCGCCGGGCCGTGGGCTCAGACGCGCCAAATCCGACGAGATTGCCCGTGCCCCCGAGCATCTTGGCTGGAAGGTCGCAGGCCAGCTGCATTCGCTTGCCCAAATCCACGAGGTCGAGACCCGCGCCGAACATGGTGCCAACCGCACCGTGACCATCGACGCCAAGACCGCGGCACAAATCGCGCTGGGTCGCATCGCCCGCATTGTCTGGCTGATCCCCGCAATGGACCGGCTCTGGATCGAAGGGGCCGATGGCCGCCGTCGCTTTCTTGACCGCATGACGCTCAGTTTCGAACCCACCCATGCCGAGGCCACCGTCGCCTATGAAAAAGCCATGCGCGAACGCAACCGGCTGCTCAAGGATATGGTACGCGACGCGATGTGGTACAAAGCCCTCGAAGACCAGATGGCCGAGGCCGGGGCCGCCATCATCGCCAACCGCGCGAACACCATCGCCCGATTGCGCAGCGCAATGGATGCCGCCGAGACGCAATTTCCAACCGCCGATCTGTCCATCGAAGGCGACCTGATCGACAGCGCCGATGCCCTGCGCGCGGCCCTTGATCAATCGCGGCCCAATGACCTGCGGGCAGGGCGCAGCCTTATCGGCCCTCACCGCGCTGATCTGGCCGCGATCTACACCGCCAAAGGCGTCGAGGCGAAGCAATGTTCCACCGGCGAGCAGAAGGCGCTTTTGATCTCTCTCATCCTCGCCAATGCCCGCGCTTTGTCGGAAGATTTCGGCGCCGCCCCGATCATCCTATTGGATGAGGTCGCGGCCCATCTTGACGCCAACCGCCGGGCCGCTCTCTACGATGAAATTTCCACCCTCGGCGCACAGGCCTGGATGACCGGCACCGGCCCCGAACTGTTCGAAGAACTCGGCGACCGGGCGCAGCATATCGAGGTCTCGGAAAAAGACGGCCAGTCGCAAATTGAAGAGGTGCAAATATGAATGCTGCCTTAAAACAGGTTAACAAAGCCTTTCGAAATCGGCGCCCGAGTTTTGTACAAAATGGGTTTTGGGGTGATTTATTTGACCCCAATTCGTATAAAACATGACAATCACCCCGTTTGAGCTGCTGTTTTACGCGGGCGGGCTGTTCGTCCTGTTCATGACCCCCGGTCCCGTCTGGGTCGCGCTTCTCGCACGCGCCATGTCAGGCGGTTTTAACGCTGCATGGCCTCTCGCATTGGGCGTGGTGGTGGGCGATGTCGTCTGGCCACTCATCGCAATTCTGGGCGTCACCTGGATTGTCGATCAGGCCGCATGGTTCATGGACATTCTCAAATGGGTCGCCGTTGCCATGTTCGCGGTGATGGGTATCCTATTGATAAAAAACGCAGAAAAGCAGCTCTCCGAGAATTCCCGCCTCACCCGTCCGGGCATGTGGGCAGGGTTCATCGCCGGGCTGGTCGTCATCATGGCCAACCCAAAAGCGGTGCTGTTCTACATGGGAATGCTGCCGGGTTTCTTCGACCTCACCCGCGTCACCGCATGGGACATCGCCGCCATCTGCGCCCTCAGCTTCGCCGTGCCCTTGATCGGAAACCTCATCCTCGCCGCCTCCGTAGACCGCGTCAGGGGCATTCTAAAATCCCCTAACGCTTTGAAACGTATGAATATTACGGCGGGAATTTTGTTGCTGGCAGTTGCCTTGGTTATCGCAGTCGGATAGGGTTAAGAGATAGCTTTTCAGTTGGCGTCTGCCAAAATTTAATCAGGTATTTGAGTCTCACATGAAGAATTTTCTTAAAGTGATCGGTATTTTTCTATTCATATCAGCATGTTCCCCATCCACCCCGAGTGATCTTGAAACAAGGTTCGAACGGATGGATACGGGCCTTCTCTGGCTTGAACAGAGCACCACACAGTCCTTTGTCGAACTTGCACATGTCGAGGTTGAACTTGTCTCTCGCGGAGAAACCAAACGCGGTTCAGACTACATTGGAAAACGCACATCTGACTCTATCGGGAAGAGATTATTTGCAAGAAATCAAGGCGGTAGCGACATCTACAACTGCAGTGACTTCGCGAGTTCCTTCCAAGCTCAGAAGTTTTTCCTCGAGGCTGGAGGCCCGTCTCAAGACCCAAATAACCTCGATGCAGATGGCGATGGTCTGGCTTGCGAATGGGGTACCACCGTGCAGCAATACGCGCGCGCCAACCGACCAAAGCCAGTAGCCCAACCCCGCCGCACACTCCGACCTCGCCGGGTGTACTCAAACTGCTATACGGGCCCCCGGGGCGGAACCTACACCATCACGGCGAGTGGTCGTAAGAACTATGGTGGGTGTTAAAGGTATTAAATACCAATGGGTTAGCTAAGCGCCGACAACCGTCCGCGCGTTGCTTTCTTCAGCTCCGACATCACAGCCGGACCGGGTCTGACAGGCGTCTTCCGCCGGGAAGAAGCCCATCCCACCCGGCGCGCACTGGCGAATTTCGTCCGAGCAGAGCCACCGGGGTCCAGCAGCATATCCAACGTCTCTTCCAGCTTGTCGGAGACGTCTCCCAAGCCCTTTTCATCGGCAAAATTCGCCAGCGTCACCACCACGTCAAACAGGCGGTCCTGCTCTTCTTTTGTGATCGGTTTTCGGGCCTCTGACTGCTTAGCGCCTACAGGCACGCCGTTGATCCTGATTTTCATTGTTATGTTCCTGTTTCCTCAATAAATGCTGGATATATCCGGTGCCGGGCGGCGTCCAGAACCTCCCTGAAACCGGGCAAAACCCTGCCATATCCGCGCCTGCGAAAGCGAAGTGCTGCCGAGCCGCGAAGGCCACACCGCCACTCGCAAAATCAGCACGACCCAAGGCTGACCGGCTAAGGCATTCAGGCAGGGGCGGTTTTTCCGAATCCGGCGAGTGATCAAGGGGGCGTCAACCACCTGAATACCCATGAAGGGGCCTTTTCTGGGGATAGAATGTGCCCTGTTGATAACCCGGTCAGCCCAAAAGGAAGCACTGCATGTCACGCCTGCAAAACCCGCTGAGTCGCGACGCGAAAACCGGAGGCGTCCGAACGGGCACAGAACCACAAGATGTTGCGTCAATCGCGTGACAATGCCGGGGAAATTCCTTATATATTGCGCTGAACAAACGGGACAGTTTCAATGGCCGACCAAGACCAAAATCAAGAAGACTACGGCGCCGATTCCATCAAAGTTCTCAAGGGCTTGGAGGCAGTGCGCAAGCGGCCGGGCATGTATATCGGTGACACTGATGACGGCTCGGGTCTGCACCACATGGTTTACGAGGTGGTCGACAACGGAATTGACGAGGCACTTGCGGGCCATGCCGACGCGGTGAACGTCAAAATTCACACTGACGGATCGGTCTCTGTCAGCGACAATGGCCGGGGCATTCCGGTCGGCATTCACGAGGAAGAAGGCGTCTCTGCCGCCGAGGTCATCATGACCCAACTGCACGCGGGCGGTAAGTTCGACAGCAATTCCTATAAAGTGTCCGGTGGCCTGCACGGTGTCGGTGTCTCGGTGGTGAACGCGCTCAGCGACTATCTTGAGCTGCGCATCTGGCGCGAGGGCCACGAGCATATCGCCCGGTTCGAGCATGGCGACACCGTCAAACATCTCGAAGTTGTGGGCCCCACCGACAAGACCGGCACCGAGGTACGGTTTCTCGCCTCGCTCGATACGTTCTCCAACCGCGACTATGTCTTCGAAACCCTGGAAAAACGTCTGCGCGAGCTGGCATTTCTGAACTCCGGCGTCCGCATCATCCTCACCGATGAGCGCCCCGTCGAGAATCTGCGCACAGAGCTTTACTACGAGGGCGGCGTGAAGGAATTCGTGAAATATATCGACCGTTCCAAAACCGCGATGATGCCCGAGCCCATCTATGTCACTGGAGAGAAAGATGAAATCGGCGTCGAAGTGGCGATGTGGTGGAATGACAGCTACCACGAAAACGTCCTCCCCTTCACCAACAACATCCCCCAACGCGACGGCGGCACCCACATGGCGGGCTTTCGCGGTGCGCTGACCCGCACCATCAACGCCTATGCCCAATCCAGCGGCATCGCCAAGAAAGAGAAGGTCAGCTTCACCGGCGACGATGCACGCGAAGGGCTGACCTGCGTGCTGTCCGTGAAAGTGCCTGACCCGAAATTCAGCTCCCAGACCAAGGACAAGCTGGTCTCCTCCGAGGTGCGCCCGGCCGTCGAGAGCCTGATGAACGAGAAACTGGCCGAATGGTTTGAAGAGAACCCCAACGAGGCCCGCATCATCGTCACCAAGATCATCGAGGCCGCCCATGCCCGCGAGGCCGCCCGCAAGGCGCGCGAGCTGACCCGGCGCAAAACCGCGATGGATGTGAACTTTCTGGCAGGCAAGCTGAAAGATTGCTCGGAAAAAGACCCCTCCAAGACCGAAGTCTTTCTGGTGGAGGGGGACAGCGCCGGCGGCTCCGCCCAGACGGGCCGTGACCGCCAGACCCAGGCCGTGTTGCCTTTGCGGGGTAAAATCCTGAACGTGGAACGCGCACGGTTTGACCGGATGCTGGGCAGCCAAGAGATAGGCAACCTTGTCATGGCGCTGGGCACCGGCATCGGCCGCGACGAGTTCGACATCTCCAAGCTGCGCTACCACAAGATCGTCATCATGACCGACGCTGACGTAGACGGCGCGCATATCCGGACGCTGCTTCTGACCTTCTTCTACCGTCAGATGCCGGAGCTGATCGAGGCCGGGCATCTCTACATCGCGCAGCCGCCGCTCTACAAGGTCGCGCGGGGCCGCTCGGAGGTCTATATCAAGGACCAGACCGGGCTTGAGGACTATCTGATCGAGCAAGGTATCGAAGGCGCTGTGCTGCGGCTTGGCGATGGCTCGGAGATCGTGGGCCAGGATCTGCGCCGCGTTGTCGAGGAAGCCCGCACCGTGCGCCGCATCCTGCAAGCCTTCCCGACCCATTACCCGCAGCATATTCTCGAGCAATCCGCCATTGCCGGGGCATTTGACGGGGCCAAGCTGGAGGCCGACCTTCAGGGCGTGGCGGATACGGTGGCCAAGCGGCTCGACCTGATCGCGCTGGAATATGAGAAGGGCTGGCAGGGCCGCCCGACGCAGGACAAGGGCATCCGCCTGTGGCGGGTGCTGCGCGGGGTCGACGAGGTGCGTATCCTCGATGGCAGCGTGCTGCGCTCGGGCGAGGCGCGGCGGCTGGGGCAGATGACGCCGGGCCTGCAGGAGACCTATGCGCTGCCCGCCAAGCTGATCCGCAAGGAGCGGGAGCAGCCGGTTTATGGCCCCATCGACCTGCTGCAATCCATCCTTGAGGAAGGCGAGAAAGGGTTGTCCTTGCAGCGCTACAAGGGTCTGGGAGAGATGAACCCCGACCAGCTCTGGGAGACCACATTGGACCCCGAAGCGCGGACCTTGTTGCAGGTCAAGGTCGAAGACATGGCGGAGGCCGATGACATCTTCACCAAGCTGATGGGCGACGTGGTGGAGCCGCGGCGCGAGTTCATTCAGACCAATGCCCTGTCGGTGGAAAACCTCGATTTCTAGCATGGCGACGCGTGCGTCGGATCTGGGCAAGTCATTGATATCCATAGGGAACATAAAATTCCTTAACCCTTTGTTAGGGTGGTATTCCGCAAACCATGCCTGCGCGGATTGCAGCTGTTTTATGCATATTTTGAGCAGAAAGAAGCAGGGCGGATGCGCGTATTAGAGACCGAAGTTCTGATTGTCGGCGGCGGCCCTGCGGGGCTGTCTGTGTCGTCAGAGCTGCGCGGTGTTGCGTCCATTCTGGTGCATCAGGATCGTGAAATCGGCAAGCCGGTGCGCACCTCGGGCGGGTCGTGGCTGGCGGATATGCAGCGGCTTGGCATCCCTGAGGATCTGTATCAGCGGATCAACCGGATGGACGTGTTTTCCGACACGCGAGGGCTACAGGTCGATATCTCCGACGCACCCGCCGTGGTTCTGGACATCACGCGGCTCTATCTTTGGCTCGCCTCCAAGGCCACGTCCGAAATTTTCTGTGCCACGAAATTTCTGCGCACAGAGAAGGTCGCGGGCGGTTATCTATCGACCCTGCGCACGGCGGGCCAAGGCGAATGGCAGGTCAAATCGCGCCAGATCGTGGACGCGTCTGGCTGGCATTGCATCGTGCTGGAAAGCCTCGGGCTGAACACCAAACCTGCGCGGGACGCGGTGGGGATCGAATATGAATACCCCGTCGAAAACATCGACATGAGCCGCGCGATCCTGTTCTTCGGCTCTTTCGCGTTGGCGGGCTATGGCTGGGCCTTCCCCACCAATTACGGCACGCTGCGGCTTGGGGTAGGCGTGATCCGCCCCGTCTCTGATGCGTCGCCAAAGGACATGATGGCGACGCTCTTGGCATCCGGCGAGTTGCAGCGCATGGGTCTGCCGCACCCTGAGGGAAAGCATGTCAACGCGGGCACCATCCCCTCCGTCGCCTATGAAAAGCAGCTGGTCTACGCAGACGTGATCCGCGTCGGCGACAGCGCCAATATGGCCACGCCCACCCTGGGCGAAGGGTTGCGGATTTGCATTGAGCAGGGGCGTTTGCTGGGCACAGCGCTCAGCGCCCGCACCCCGGCCGCCTTGAGCAGATGGGAGGCCGAGGCCAACCGCAGATTGGCGCTGAACTACAAGATCGGCTTCTGGGTCAACCAAGCAGCGGCGCAATACACGATCCAAAACTGGGAGCGGTCCCTCGACCGCATGGCCAGATTGCCGGGGCCGGAACTGATGGCCTATTTCCGCAATGATTTCTCCACGGGGATGATTGTCAGGCGCGTGAGCCTGTTGCTTTGGCGGAAAATAAAGGACCGGTTGGC
>CALFWN010000197.1 GCA_937928335.1 uncultured Litoreibacter sp.
GCCGCCAAGCTGGACGGGGCAGGGCCGCTCCGCTTCTTTCGGGATTTCATAGTGCCGCTTTCGTGGAAACGGGGCGGTGCGATCTTTGTGGTCACCTTCATGATCGGCTGGAACCAGTATCTTTGGCCGCTGCTGATCAGCACCGATGAAAGCCGCTATACGCTGGTGCGCGGCATCCGGCTGATCGGGCAGGAAAGCGGGCCGGGCATGGCGTTGATCGTGCTGTCCATCCTGCCGCCGCTGGTGCTGGTTCTGATCTTCCAGCGCTGGTTCTTCCAGGCTCTGGCCGATGAGAAGAATGCCTTCTGACGCGCCTATGACCGCGCAGGCGAAGGCGGCGCTGTTGCTGCTGCTGACGGGTGTGATCTGCAACGCCGCCACCATCCCTTATATGAGCGTCTACATCGTCGCGACCCTTGGCAAAGAGCCCTGGCTGATCAGCGTCTATGCCTCGATCACCTTGACGCTGACGCTGCTGGTGAACCGCCAATATGGCGAGTGGATTGACGCAGGCGCCCCTGTGGCCCGTCTGGTTCTGGCATCGGTTCTGGCTTTCGTGGCGGCCGTGTCCTCCATCCTGCTTTTCCCGAATTTCTGGGTGCTGGTGCTGTTTGCCAGCCCGTGTTTCGCCGTGTCGAACGCGGCGGTTTCAACCATGTATAGCTATGGCAGATTGCTGGCAGAGAGACAGGGGTTGGACGTCCCAAGATACAATTCCTATCTCAGGGCCATGACCTCTTTGGGGTGGATGTTGGCACCTGCGGCCAGCTTCTATATCGCCAGCATCTCCGGCGCGTCAGCGGTGTTCTGGATGGCGCTCATCTTAGGGGGGCTCTGGGCGCTGCTCTGGTTTGTTGTGATGCCAAAGAGGTTCTCATCTGAACCCCGAATGCAAGCAGAACAGGCCAAAGGAACAACCGGGCCTGCCAATCATGGCCTCTGGCTGGCGGCGGCTGTGTGCCTGGCATTTGCGATGGCGCATTCAATGTCGATGAGCGCGCTGCCTTTGTTCTATATCCGCGAGGCGGGGCTGCCGACCTACGCGCCGGGTGTCTCCCTTTCGGTCAAGACTCTGGTGGAGATCGCAGCCATTCTGGCCTCGCCCTGGATCATGACACGGCTTGGTGCGCGCAACGCGCTGCGCGCCGCGGCGATGCTGGCCGTGGCCACTTTCTTTGTGCTCGCGCGGGTAGAGACACTGCCGCAGCTTGTCGCAGGCGCCGCTCTGGAGGGGCTCTATTACGGCCTGTTCGCCGCCGTGGGGCTCAGCTACGTGCAGGATTTCGCAAAGGGCCGTATGGCGCGGGCGACATCGCTCTATATGAACAGCCTCTTTCTTGGCGGGCTGATCGCAAGCCCGCTGATGGGGCTGACGGCGCAGTTTGTCAGCTTTGGGATGGCGATCCAATTGTCGACCATCTGGGCCGTGCTGGCCTTCGCGCTTCTGTCATGGACCCGCAGATAACGGTTCTGCGATCCGCTCCCGAGATTGACTCGCTTTGTATACATTTATTATACAAAGCGAGTTGGGAGACATCATGGCCAAGCTCAAAAAGGCGAAATGTGCTGCGGATTTGCGGGCGCGGATACTCAGGCAGGAGCTTGCGCCCGGCTGCGATCTGGACGAGGTGCGCCTTGCCGCTGAATACGGAATATCGCGCACGCCGCTCAGGGAGGTGTTTCACCGGCTCGCCGCCGAGGGCTTCATGCGCATCGAGGAAAACCGGGGTGCCAAGGTGGCCTCGATGGACCTGCCGGTGCTGCGGGTGTTTTTCCAGACCGCGCCGCTGGTCTATTCCTCCATCGCGCGGCAGGCGGCGGAGAACCGCACCGGCATACAGCTGGCCCGCCTGAAAGAGACGCAGCTGGCCTTTGCCAAAGCCACCCGAACCGGCGATGCCGCACAATCGGGCCTTTTGAACCACGCGTTTCACGAACAAATCGGCGAGATGGCGCAGAACCCCTACCTTTTTGCCGCGCTGATGCGGATGCTGATCGACCATACGCGGCTGGGCCAGACCTTCTTTGCTCCGCAATCACCTGAGGATGAGGCGCGGGTCAAAAAGGCAATCGAGCAGCATGACGCGATGATCTCGGCGATTGAAGGGCAGGAGCCGTCACTGGCGATTGATCTGACCCTGCAGCATTGGGAATTGTCGCGCGACCAGCTTGAGAAATTCGTCCGCCCCGACCCGCTGCCCATTGATGTGATCTCTATGAAAGACCGACCCCGTGCAATTTGAAGGTATCTACACCCCCCTCGTGACACCCTATCACGACGACTTTTCCGTCAATGAAGAGGCTTTGGCCCAAACAGTTGAACACCTGATTGCGGCAGGCGTGCACGGCATTATCGTGGCAGGCTCCACGGGCGAATATTACGCCCAGACCGAGGAAGAACGCCTCTGGATGATGCAGCGCTGTCACGCGCTGATCGCGGGGCGGGTGCCGATGATTGTGGGCACCGGGGCCATTCGCACGGAAGACAGCATTCGCTTTGCCGAAGCCGCCAAAGCGGTTGGGGCGGACGCGTTGCTGGTCGCAACCCCGCCCTATGCCTACCCGACAGGGCGCGAGATTGCGTTGCACGCGCTGGCGATTGACCGCGCCGCAAACCTGCCGGTGATGCTCTATAATTATCCGGGCCGCATGTCCGTCAACATGGATGAAGAGACCCTGGACCGGCTGGGCCGCTCGCCGAATTTCTGCGCCATCAAGGAAAGCTCGGGCGATGTGAACCGGCTGCATATGCTGGCGCGCGACTATCCCCATATTGCGCTGAGCTGCGGCATGGATGACC
>CALFWN010000198.1 GCA_937928335.1 uncultured Litoreibacter sp.
ATGTCATCGGGAAACAGCGCGGCAAAGGTCACGAAACCCGCCGCACCCAACGCCACCAGAGCGTTGGTGCGCAGCCCGGCCATGCGTTGCCGCATCTGCCGCTCGGACCCGATCAGGGCGCCCAGTATCAGCGCGATGGTCATATTGACCACCGCCTGCAGCAGCGACAGGGTTTCGGCACCAAGCATATTGGTCATGGCGGGGCTCCGTATTGGCGTGACCCCAATCGATAGGCGGGGCGGAGCCGCTTGCCAATTGCCAAAACGAAATTGTGTCTTGCGCTTTATGTGGCCGCAACAATGCCGCGCCGCCGACCAAAGCCAACCAAAACCGGTCAAAGCGGTCCGGCGGCGCGGGCTTTGCTTGTCAGGGCTACATCTCGATGTGATGCACTTCCGCTACCTCGACCGAGCCGTTGCCATGTTTGACCATCGGGCAGCCCTTGGCCATCTGGGTGGCAGCGTCGATATCATCGGCCTTGATCACCGAATAGCCCGACAAGGGGTTCGCCCCGCCATCATTCGCGACGCCGGATTTCGAGACGGTCTTGGACATGCCCACAGGGTTGCCGGGGTCGACGATATTGGGGCCAAGCTCGCCGTACCAGGCGCCCCATTCGGCCATCATCTTGGCTTGCTCTTCCTCTCCCTCAGGGGTGTGGCCGCCGTGAAAGGCGAAAATGAAATTTGGCATATGATCTCCTCCAGGGTGTGGGTGGCGCTCAGGCCAGCCCGTTTTCCAGTTTGTCGTAGATGGACAGCCAGCCTTTTGTGTGACCCGCGCGTGCGGTGTCGGTGGTCAGCCCAAAATGGCTCAGGGTCATGGTCGCCCTGTTGTCGCCTGCCTCGGTGATCTCGATTGTAACACGGGTCTCGGTGCCGCGCGGCCCGCCGGGGCCGCCATCATGCCAGCCCCAGGTGAAGGCGATAAAGCGGGGCGGATCGACCTCGGTGACCTCGCCCGAGACCATCTTGCGGGTGCCGTCGGGCAGCTCCATCACCGAATGCCACGGGCCGGGCCGGGAGAAATTCAGGTTATGCTCGGGCACGATCATCCCGTCATGGCCCCACCAGCGCACCATGTTTTGCGGCTGGCTGATCATCTCGAACACGCGGGTCGCGGAGGCGGGCATCACCCGTTCCAAAGTCACGGCATCGGTCATTTTTTGTCCTCCAGAAGGGCCTGCTCCAGCCGGTCCAGGCTCGCCTCCCAGAAGGCGCGGTGGTTCATGGTCCAGTCGCTGACCTGCCGGATGGCCTCGGGGCGCACGGAATAGAGCCGCTGCTGGCCGTTGATGCGCCGCGCAACCAGCCCCGCGCGGTGCAGCACCGACAGATGGCGCGAAACGGCAGGGGCGGAGATGTCAAACATGTTGCTGATATCGCCCGCAGGCGTTTCGCCCTCTTCCATCAGCCGCTCGATGATTTCGAAACGGTGCGGGTCGCTCAGCGCGGCAAACAGGGGCGGTAACAGGCTCATACCCCGTTATTTAGCATATTTGTTAAATAACGAAAGTCTAAAATAAAATTTTCCTAGAAGGGGATCATATACCCGCCTGCCATCAGCGTCCGAAATTCGGTGTAGGAGAGGACCGCATCCACATATTCCGGCGTGAAAATCAACGAGAACAGAAACGGGTTCATGTGAAACAGGTTGTGCATACTGGCCACCATGACGGTCACGCCCATTGTCTGCGCGCTGGCCCATTGCGCGCCCTCCAGCCTGAAGGCCTGTTTGAACATGAAGCCAATGGCCAGCGCCATCGCGCCATCGGCCACCAAAGCCAGCATGATATCGGTTTCAGGGTCCGCCGTGCCCAGCAGGTGGATACGGGCGAAACGGCTGAAAAACACGGCCATGACGCCAAGCAGGAAGGCCCCCACAAGGCTCAGCGGGTAAAGCGCGTTTTCAATAAGCCCGCCGGTCAGTTTGACATCCGCGGCCTCGCGACGCTCGGGCACAACCACGCCGTCTGCGACATGCACCTCGCCCTTGTTGATCCGCTCAAGTCTTGCCTGAAAATCACTTGAGGCAACATAATCCTGTCCGCTCATAATACGCTCACCTTGTTCAAATATACGCTCATCTCGTGTCAATTCGGCGAGTTTTGCAGCGAGTCGCGGCAGTTTTGAGGCAAAAATGCGAAATGCTGCGGGGTGCAACAGCCGTTGACACTGCCGCGCCGCCGCGCCAACCCTAGCCCCCATGTTTGACCTGCGCCCGGTGGGCTATGTGATCGGCCTTTTGGTGGCCTGCCTTGGGGCCTCGATGCTGGTGCCCATGACGCTTGATCTGGCGGCCGGTAACGGGCATTGGCCGGTCTTTGCACAATCGGCCATCATCACCCTGATCACCGGCACGCTGATGGCGCTCGCCACCAGAAACGGTGTGGGGCAGGGGCTGACGATCCAGCAGACATTCCTGCTCACCACGCTTGTCTGGGTGGCGCTGCCGCTGTTCGGCGCGATCCCGTTCTATGTCGGTGCCACGCAGGCCCGTTTCGTGGATGCGTTCTTCGAGGCCATGTCCGGCATGACCACCACCGGCTCCACCGTGTTTGTGGGGCTGGGGGGGCTGCCCGAGGGGCTGAAGCTGTGGCGCGGGCTGATGCAGTGGTTTGGCGGCATCGGGATCATCGTTGTGGCGATGGTGTTTCTGCCCGAGCTGCGGGTGGGCGGGATGCAGATCTTCCGCTCCGAGGGGTTTGACACATTCGGCAAAATCCTGCCCCGTGCAGGTGAGATCGCGCGCAATATCTCGGTGATTTATCTGGGGCTGACGCTGGCCTGCGGGCTGGCCTATTATGCCGCCGGGCAGTCGGTGCTGGATGCCTCCACCCATGCGATGACCACCATCGCCACGGGCGGCTTTGCCAATCATGACGCCTCTTTCGCGGCCTATGAGGGCGCCTCTGAGTATATCGCGGCTGTCTTCATGCTGCTGGCCGCACTCCCCTTCGTGCGCTACGTGCAGCTGCTGGCAGGCACTGCGAAGCCGTTGTTCCGCGACAGCCAGATCCAGACCTTTTTCGCCATCGCCGCGGTGCTGGTGGCCTGCCTGACCGCGTGGCAATATGCCCAAGGCCTCAACCCCGGAGAGGCCGCTTTGCGCAAGGCGCTGTTCAACGCGGTCTCGATCCTGACAGGCACGGGCTATGCCTCCGATGACTACACGCTCTGGGGGTCATTCTCCGTGGCGCTGTTCTTCCTGATGGGCCTGATCGGCGGCTGCGCGGGCTCCACCTCCTGCTCGATCAAAGTGTTCCGGTTCCAGCTGCTCTTTGCCTCCGTCAAGGCGCAGATCCGGCGCATCCACTCGCCGCATGGCGTCTTCCATCCCCGCTATCAGGGCCGCACCGTGCCCGAGGATGTGGTCTCCTCGGTCATGGC
>CALFWN010000199.1 GCA_937928335.1 uncultured Litoreibacter sp.
AAGATCAGATGCAACAGCAGGTAGAGTATCTATCCATAACCTACCAAGAATTCCTTGAAGCTGAGCAACCAGACATCATCGAGGACACTGCCCATGAACTCCGCAGAGTATTAAACCTCATCGGTCCATACCTTCAAGACGCAGACTACTTACCCGTTGACCTTACCATCACAGAGCAACAAGCAGACTTCATCGAGCAGACTACTCTAGCCCACAAAGGTCCCGCACCACTCCCAGCAGACCTCACCAAAGAAGCAGACGACTTACAGTTATCTGGTCCAGCATCTTACTACACATTACTACAGTTACCATGCCCTATCAACCTCAAAGCCAAACCAGGTTCCACCGTCTACCTCACCACTGGCACAGGTGGTCAGTTCTCCAATGGTCTTAGCATGCAGGTCATCACCGCAGATGAAAATGGCGACGTCTCCACCTACTGGAAGTCCCCCGGAGACTCCACCGGTCCAGGCACTTTACTCATCAGCCCTCTGATGTGATCATTGACGCCTCCATGCCCGCGCTGATCCGGGCGGGCGGCAAGGGCTGGGGCCCGGATGGCAAAGAGGCCGACACCAATTGCGTGATCCCTGACAGCTCCTATGCCCCGGTCTATGCCGCCTCCATCGAGGATTGTAAGGCCAATGGCGCGCTGGACCCGTCGACCGCCGGGACGGTTCAAAACGTGGGTCTTATGGCGCAAAAGGCCGAGGAATACGGCTCCCACCCGACGACATTCGAAATTCCGCATGACGGCACGGTGCGCATGGTGCTCGACACTGGCGACGTAATCCACGAGCACGCGGTCGAGGCAGGCGACATCTGGCGGTCTGCCTCCACCCGTCAGGCCCCGATTGAAGACTGGGTGCAGCTGGCCATTGACCGTCAGGCGCTGGAAAATTGCGAGGCGATCTTCTGGCTGGACGAGACCCGCGCCCATGATGCCGAGCTTTTGAAATATGTGCGCCCCCTGCTGGACAAAGCCGGTGTCAGCGCGAAGTTCCAGATCCTTGACCCCGAGCAGGCAACCAAGGTCAGCTTTGCCACAATCCGCGCGGGCAAGACCTCGATTGCGGTGACGGGCAACGTGCTGCGCGACTACCTGACCGACCTGTTCCCGATCCTTGAGCTGGGGACCTCGGCCAAGATGCTGTCCATCGTCAAGCTGATGCAGGGCGGCGGCTTGTTTGAAACGGGCGCGGGCGGCTCTGCGCCGAAGCATGTGGAGCAACTGCTGGAAGAAAACCACCTGCGCTGGGACAGTCTGGGCGAGTTCTGCGCGCTCGGCGAAAGCCTGAAATTCCTGGGTCAGGTCAAGGGCAACAAGAAGGCGCATGTGCTGGGGGCCGCGGTTGATGCGGCAACGCAGGGCATTCTGGACCACGACAAATCGCCGGGCCGCAAAGTAGGCCAGCCAGATAACCGGGACAGCCATTTCTACTTTGCCCTGTACTGGGCGCAGGCGTTGGCCGCGCAAAGCGAGGACGCGGAACTGGCGGCGCATTTTGCACCAATCGCGGACAGTCTGGCGGCTGCCGAAGACAAGATCGTCGCCGAGCTGGCCGCCGTTCAGGGCAAACCTGCCGATACCGGCGGCTATTTCCGGGCAAACCCTGCGAAAACGGCTGCCGTGATGCGGCCCTCGGCCACGCTGAATGCGATCATCGGTTAAGGCGTGACGGGTTTCGTGATCCCCGCCCCCGCCCAGGCGCAGCTGCCGGTTGCGGGGGGCGGGGCGTTTCCCGTGCGGCGGGTCTATTGCATTGGGCGCAACTACGCCGCCCATGCGGTCGAGATGGGGCATGACCCGGACCGCGAACCGCCGTTTTTCTTTCAGAAGAACCCCGACAACCTTGATCCGAGCGGGCGGTTTCCGTACCCGGCGCGCACCAGCGACGTCCATCATGAGGCAGAGCTGTTGGTGGCGCTCAGATCAGGCGGTACCGATATTGCCATTGAGGATGCGCTTGATCACGTTTGGGGCTATGCGCCCTGCCTCGATATGACGCGGCGCGACCTGCAGGGCATCGCCAAGAAGATGGGCCGCCCGTGGGAGATCGGCAAAGCCTTCGAGCGCTCCGCCCCTGTTGGACCGCTGCACCCGGCCTCAGAGGTCGGGCATCCAAGCGAGGGCGAGATCACCCTGAGTGTGAACGACGAGCTGCGGCAAAGCGGTGATCTGAACCAGATGATCTGGAAGGTCCCCGAAATGATCGCCTATCTGTCTGAGTATTTCGAGCTGGCCGCTGGCGATGTGATTTTGTCGGGCACGCCCGCCGGGGTCGGCCCGGTGCGGCGCGGTGACGTCATGAAGCTGTCCATTGCCGGGCTGGAGCCTTTGCAGATCGAGGTGATCTAGACCCTGCCTTTCGGTATGGGCTTAATATCAGGCGCTGAACCCCGCGCGGGATCTCTGACAAAATCCGCCCAGAAACTCTATGTTTCCGTCCTAGAAACACCAAACACCTGCCCAGATTTGGACAGAATTATTTGAGATGCTCTCGTCAGAAGCATGTGGAAATACTGCGTGCTGCGTGACGAAGGGTGAGACTTTGCTATGGGCAACGCACATGTTCAAATGGATGCGTCCGAAAGCTATCTTGATGAACTGAAACCGGGCACCAAGCTGTTGCACGGCCAGTATACCATTAACTGCTTCCTGAACTCCGGCGGGTTCGGGATCACCTATCTTGCGACCAACAGCCTTGATCGCAAAGTGGTTATCAAGGAATGTTTCCCATCTGCCTTCTGTCATCGCAGCCGCGCCATTGTTCAGGCGCGCTCCGACGCGCATGTTGACGAATTGCAGGCTGTTGTGGCGCTGTTTATTCAGGAGGCCCGCAGCCTCGCGAAGCTGGACCACCCCAATATCGTGGGCGTGCATGAGGTTTTTGAAGAGAATCAGACCGCCTATATGGTGCTGGACTTCATCGAAGGGCGTGACCTGCTGGACACGCTCGATGATCCCGATCACGGCCTGACCGGCGTGCAGATACAAGGCATCCTGCGTGATGTGCTTGGCGCCGTGCAATATATCCACGACCGCGGCATCCTTCACCGCGACATCTCGCCTGATAACATCCTGCTGGATGGCGACATGCGCCCGGTCTTGATCGACTTTGGTGCCGCGCGCGAAGAGGCCAGCAAGAAAACCCGCGTTTTGTCGGCGCTGCGTGTCGTCAAGGACGGGTATTCCCCGCAGGAATTCTACATCCAGGGCAGCCCGCAAACGCCGTCAAGCGACCTTTATGCGCTGGCTGCCAGCTTTTACCACCTGATTGAGGGGGATCTTCCGCCCAACAGTCAGGCGCGTCTGGCCGCACTTGCCGCAGGCGACAAGGACACATATGAGCCATTGATCGACCGGGTCAAAGGCTATGACCGAAAGTTTCTTCGGTCAATCGACAAGGCATTGTCCATCCTTCCCAAGGACCGTTTGCAATCCGCTGACGAATGGATCGAAATGCTGGATAAATCGCGAAGCCTGTCGCGTGTACCCACACAAACGGCCCCCCTCTCATCGGCTGCTGCCGCCACGCTGAATGCGCAGCGCAGGCCGGGGCTTGTGCCGGTATTTGGCTCCGTTGCGGCGGTCGCCCTTCTTGCAACCGGCGGCTTGTATCTGACGGGCTACTTGCCGCCAGACACGGGTGCCGAGCAAACCGCGCAGGCGCCTGTGGAAATCTTTGGGCCTGCCCCTGCGGTCCTGTCGGATGCGCCCGAAACCCTCAAATCCCACTCGGTAGAGATCACGCCCGCATTCGCATGGGCCGAGATGCAACCCGTTGAGACAGCCACAAGATTTGCGGCTGCCGAGCAGATCAGAAACGCAGAAGCCGCGTCGCAAATCGTCGTCGCGCAGGCTGAGGCAGATGCCGAAGCGCGCCGCGTCGCCGAGGTCGCAGAAACAACATTAGCGGCAGAGCTTGCTGCCGCAGAAGCCCAGGCCGCCGCAGAGGCGCAGCGCCAGGCGGAACTGGCGAAAGCCGAGGCTGCCGCGGAAGCACAACGTCAGGCCGAACTGGCCGAAGCCGAAGCCGCCGCAGAAGCACAACGTCAGGCGGAATTGGCGAGAGCCGAGGCTGCCGCGGAATCACAACGTCAGGCGGAACTGGCCGAAGCCGAGGCTGCCAAAGAAGCAGCGGCGGAGGCAGAACGCCTTGCTGCCGCTGAAGCAGCCGAAACCGCCACACCACAGCAACCCGTGATCGTGTCACACTGGAGCGTCGATAAGCCCTTCATCACCGGGCCGGACGACACCCGCATTGCCGATGTGACAGGCGACGCGCCGGATTGGCTTCGGGTGGGCACAGAAATTGCTGCCGTGAATGGCACCCCGGTCACCAACATGACGGAGTTTGACGAGGCGCTGCACGCCAGCGCCACGCCCGGCGACGAGGTTTCTCAACCTATGACGCTGACACTTCGCCGTGACGGTGCCGAAACGACTGTGGATTGGGAGCCTGCCATTGTGCAGGAAACTCAATTGGCCAATGGCACAACATTCCTGACCCGCTTTGACGGCGAGGTCTGGACCACGCGTGTAACCTCTGTCGCTGAGGGCGAAACCGAGCTGCAAGTGGGTGATGAAGTCATCGCCTATATGAGCACCTCAGAGCCAATCATCGAACGCACAACACTCTCCAGCATCTTCACGCGAGAGCTGGAAAACGGCACCGACGAGTTCAGCTTCGCGGTGTCGCGCGGCGGCTCCATGTGGGTCGCATCTTTCACCTATAACGGCAATGTTTGACGCCAAAACACGCCCAGAAACGCAGAGGCAGGACAATGAAATATATCCGTGATCTTCTTTCCCGTAAATCCAGTCGGCCCGCAAAGGCAGACCCTGTCGAGCCCGTCTCAGTCGAGCCCGTACCGGTCGAGACAACCCCGGTCGAGGCGGTGCCTGTAGACGTCGCCCCCCAGGAGGAGCTGCCGCAAGACACCAAGCCGAACATGTTGAGCGCCGAGGAACTGCGCGCTCAGGAGGCCGAGAAACAGCGCAAATTTGCGGAGGTCGAGGCCGCTGCGCGTGCGCAAGCCGAGGAGGAGGAGGCCAAGGCCGCCGCCGAAATCCTCGAAAAGATCAACGCCAGCGTGGGCGAAGACGCCGCCGCCCCGGTGAATATCTGGGATATCGAAGACGAGGAGGCTGAGGTGGCCGAGGCGCCAGAGCCTGCGCCGACACCACGCCGCCGCCGCAACCAGACCCGCGTGCTGGGCTTTGACAGCTCTGAGGGCGATGTCGTCTCGATGTTTGACAAGGCCGAGAAAACAAGCGGCGCTGCCCGCCCCAAATTCCCGGTGGGCTGGATACTCGTTGTCGAGGGTCCGGGGCGCGGCGAATGTTTCTCGCTTGAGGCGGGGATGTCGCAGATCGGGCGCGGTGACGACCAGGCGGTCAAGCTCGATTTCGGCGACAATTCCATTTCGCGCGTGAACCATGCCGCTGTGGTCTATGATCCTGAAACCCACAGCTTTATGCTGGGTCATGGCGGCAAGAAGAACATCGTCCGTCTGAACGGCACGCCGGTCATCTCGAATGAGACGCTGAACAGCGGCGACCGGATCAAGCTGGGTGAGACGACACTCCACTTCGTTGCCTTGTGCACACAGGAGTTCAACTGGAACGACGATTCCAACCCTGAGGAGAGCGAAGATGTGGCGATCGCCTGAACCAAGATTTGACGTAGCCTCGGCGATTTGTCAGGGCGGGCGCGACTATCAAGAAGACGCCATTGTCACCGATTTCCCGTTCGGGACGGATACTGGCGTGGTTGTGCTGGCCGATGGCATGGGTGGCCATGCCGCAGGCGATGTCGCCTCCAAGATTGTGGTGACTGAGGTTTTCTCGGTCCTGAAGTTTCAAAGTGCCAACTTTGTGCAGCAGGAGAAGAAAATCCCGAACCTGATGGCAAACGCCGCCTCGCAGGCCAATCTTGCGGTCAGCGAGCATGTCTCTGAAAACCCGGCCGTTCGCGGCATGGGGGCCACTCTGGTTTCGCTGGTTCTGGTCGAGAACCGGATGTTCTGGATGTCCATCGGCGACAGCCCGCTCTACCATTTCCGCGCTGGCAAGATGACGCAGCTCAATGAAGACCATTCAATGGCGCCGCAGATCGACTTTATGGCCAAGCAAGGCCTGCTGGACGAGGAAGCCGCCAAGAACCACCCTGACCGCAACGCCCTGACCTCGGTCATTCTGGGCGGGCGCGTGGCCAAATCGGACTGCCCCGGCACGCCGTTTGAGGTGCAGGTTGGCGATATTGTCGTGGTGTCCAGCGACGGGCTGCAATATCTTGAAGAGACCAAAATCCAGCAGATCCTGCATCGCTATCGCCGCCGCAAGAGCGCCGAGATTGCCGGTCATCTGCTTGCCGCGATCGAGGCATTGGCAGACCCGGATCAGGACAATGTGTCCCTTGCGGTGATCAAGCTGAACCACAACAAGCCAATGGAACGCGCCATCGCACCCAAGCCGGTCGATGCCGCGGATCATAGCGCCGTCAACTCGACCCGCGTGGTCAATCTTGACGATGTGAAGAAGGATCAGAGCGATCTTGTCTCCGCCGACACGTCTCAATCAGACGGATCGCCCTCCAAAGTGGCGGTTGGCTCGTCAAGATGATGGACCAACCCGGCAGCCAGGACGGCGTCAGTGAGCTGCGCAGCGCCATCGCACATGCGGGCCTGAGCGAGCCGCTGAAGAAACGCGCGCAGGCGATACTGGAGCAGATTGAACGCCCTGTTCGGCTGGCATTGTTTGGCCTGCCGGGGAGCGGAAAATCCCAGATCCTCAATTTTCTGGCCGGTGCCGATGTGCTCCCGGCTGATCTGCCTCTTCCAACCTTACAGCTGAGCTATGGCGATGACGCCCTGGCAGACTGCACACTTCCCGATGGCACGGTTCAATCCTTGCCGATGGACGACATGCAGGCCATTTCAGCACTTAAACCCGCTTTCATAGATGCCAGGATGCCGCTTCCGGCGTTGAAGAAAATCTCGATCCTTGAGGTCCGCGCCGGTGGGTCACCTACTGAGCAGAAGCGCGCGATGGGCTGGGCCTCCAAACGCAGCGATGTCGCGCTTTGGTGCACGAGAGGGTCGTTCGGGCGGGATGAACAATCACTCTGGGCGCAGATGCCGGTGAACCTGCAGGACCACGCCTTTTTGATCATGACACATGCCGACATGCCCTCGGTGGAGGAGGCCTACCCGAACCGGGCCGAGCAGGCCATGCGCACCTTGCAGGACCATTTCCGAAAGGTTCTGCCCATCGGCACCCAAAAAGCGATTGCCGCCCGCAACGCGGACGGCTCAGTGGACAAGGACGCCTTGCGCAGCTCTGGTGGCATGACGCTGATCTCGTCAATCCTGCGCACCGTCGAGACCGGGAAACAGGGCGCCCGCGACCAGGCAGATGTCTTTTTGCGCCAGATCGACTTCACGCCGCAAGACATTGCACCCCCGAGCGCCCCGCCAGCGCCTGAACCACCGAAGGGTGAGGCCGTTGATGAAACTATTGAGCAGGCACCATCGACCGGGCTTGGCGCGGCCTCCCGTGAGGCGTGCGAGCAGGCCGTGGCCCAGCTGACCGCCGAAGGGACGATGATGGCAGACGCCTTGGACAGCGCCGGCCTGGACGATGCAGAGGTTGTCGATATCTGCGTGGACACCGTGATCTGGCTGGCCGATTTTCTGGCAGAGAGCGGCGAGCCCGGAGATCAGGCCATGTCAAAACTTCGCGCGACAGCCGTGGATGCCGCCGATCTGGTACAATTGATCCAGCTTGAAACCAGCGAAACTGTTGCCAGCGACAGCGTCAGTATCATGGTTCAGGTGAAGCAGGAAATGCAGCAAACACTGGCAGCCTAGCGCCTGAATGCGCCTTGGTTTCCAATAAATATCAAATTGTCGCCGCAATATTGTCGCGTTGGAGGAGCCATTATCCTCTGGACCTGAACAATCTCGGCTTTTGCCCTGCAATTTGCCGATATGTACGAAACGAAACCTAGAAAGACCTTGTTTGAGGGTGGTAATTTTATGATCGAAGATGTTCCGGCCGACGCTACAGACAGCGTTGATGCCACTGCTGCCCCTCTGCACCCTGCCCTGACCCCGGCTTTTGCCAAACATGGTCTGGAGCAGCTGGACGCCTTTGCCGAGAGCATGGAAAACCTTGAAGAGGCGCTGCTTGATATTGAAAGTTTCGGCGGTCGCGAGGCGGAGAAGAAAGCCGAGACCCTCATCCAATCGGTGAATGAGTTCGAGCCGTCGATCACGATGATCGGCCAGATCAAATCCGGCAAGACATCTTTGGTCAACGCGATGGCCGGGCGGCCTGAGCTGCTGCCTGCCGATGTGAACCCGTGGACCTCGGTGGTGACCTCGCTACATCTCAACAGCCTGCGCAAGGCCAATGACCCTGTTGCCTCCTTTCGGTTCTTTGATCAGGGCGAATGGGATTTTCTGGTGGAGAATGGTGGCCGGATTGGCGAGCTGTCCAGCCGCGCCGGGGCCGATGACGAGCTGGTGAAAGTGCGCGAACAGATCGCCGAGATGCGGGAGAAGACGAAAGCCCGCCTTGGCAAGAAGTTTGAATTGCTGCTGGGCCAGACCCATAATTACCGCCATCTCGATGACGAGCTGATGCAACGCTACGTGTGCATGGGCGACGATTTTGGCGACCCGGAGATGCTGGATGCGCAGGGGCAGTTTGCCGATATCACGAAATCTGCCGACCTGTTCCTTGATGCCCCGTCGATCCCGATGCCGCTGTGCATCCGCGACACGCCCGGCGTGAATGACACATTCATGATGCGCGAGCAGATCACGATCAACGCGCTGCGCGGCAGCCGGATATGTGTCGTCGTGCTGTCAGCCAACCAGGCGCTCAGCTCGATGGATATGGGCCTGATCCGACTGATCGCCAATATCGATTCCCGCGAGGTTGTGGTCTTCGTCAACCGTATCGACGAGCTGCCGAACCCTGCCGAACAAATTGACGAGATCCGCGACTCCATCCTCAAGACGCTTGCCGACAATAACGGCCCAAGCGGGCTGCATCTGGTCTTTGGCTCCGCCTATTGGGCCAATATGGCCTTGCAGGAAACCATCGAAGATCTGGTGCCCGACAGCGCCGCGTCACTGGCCAATTACGCGAAAGCCAAGCTGGAGGACGGGGCGGAGATCACGCCTGCCGATGTGTGGGACATGTCGGGCCTGCCCGCCTTGTTTGACGCAATTTCAGAGCGGATCAATGTGGGCGAAGGCGCGCAGGTGATCACCGCCTTGCGCAAACGCGCGCTGAACCATCTGCACGGGTTGCGGGCCTCAAGCAACATTGTCTCGATGCGGATCGAGAACCAGGATCTCAAGATGATGGACCCGGCCGTGCTGGCCGAGCGTCTCGACAAGATCGAAGACCGCAACATGGCCGCGCTGGATGCGGCGCTGAAGCCGTTGTTTGAAAGCTATACGGCGCGGATTGATCAGGCACATAAGCGGTTCCTTGACCGCGCCCTGGAATCCCTGCTGCAACATCTTGAAAAGCATGGCGACAAGGAGCTGTGGCAATATTCCCCCGAGGGGCTGCGCATGTTGTTGCGGTCCAGCTATCACTCGATGTGCAAGAAAACCGCCAATGCCTGTGTGCAAGCGCTGGGCGAGGCAGCTGAGGAGCTGTCATCGACCTATTGCGACCTGTTGTCGATCGAGGTTGAGGGTTTCTCCGTCTCTGCGCCGGAAGCGCCAAGCTTCCCGCCTCCGGTCGCTTTGGGCCAGACAATCGCGCTTGATCTGCAAAGTTCGTGGTGGAAAGGCTGGTGGCAACGCCGCAAGGGTTACCGCGCCTATGCTGACAGCTTCTACGAGCTGATCGAGGCCGAAACAGCCCCGATCCTCAACGATATGAAAAACGTGCAGGTCAAGGAAATCCGCCGCATCACGATGGCGCAACTACAGGATTTCCTGCTGGAGCAAGGCGGTATCCTGACCGATGTCAGCAACAAATCGCAAATCTCGGTTGGCGAGCTGAAAGGCCTGTTCGGCATCACCGCGCAGGAAGAGCGTGAAGCTATTTTCGACGTGCTGTTCGACGAGTTCGGCGCGGATGAAGAGACCCCGGATGGCCCGGAACCCGATAGTGGACCTGCGCGACCGAAACGGCCAACCCGTCCGCAATCGACAGGATCTTTCAACAAAGGAGAGGCGGCATGAGCGCCACCACCCGTAAGCCCCGCATTGCCTTGATGGGTGAGTTCAGCGCCGGGAAAAGCACTCTTTCAAACCTCTTGCTGGGCGCACGTCCGCTGCCAGAGAAGGTGACAGCCACACGGTTGTCTCCGGTCTGGATGTCGGAAGGCACCGAAGATCCGTACCGCATCGATATCGACGGCACGCAGGAGCCTGTTTCGCTGGATGCGCTTGAAGGCATTTCTGTCGACGAAACCCGTGTCATCCGGCTGTTCTTCGAGGCCGATATTCTGGGCGAATGCGACCTGATCGACTTTCCCGGCATCTCTGACCCGAACATGTCTGCCGATGTGTGGCAGCGCATGTTGGACGAGGTGGATGCCGTGCTGTGGTGCACCCATGCGACCCAGGCCTGGCGCCAGTCGGAGGCCGCGGTTTGGGAGACCATCCCGCAGGCCGTGCGCGAGAAATCCATTTTGCTGGTCACCCGGTTCGACAAGCTCACCACAGATCGTGACCGCTACCGCGTCATGGCCCGTCTGAACAAAGAGACGCAAGGCCTGTTCGGCGCAACCTTCCCGATCTCGCTGACCCAGGCTCTTGCCGCAGGGGATGACAGCGAGGCGTTTGACGCCAGCGGCGGCAGCGCCTTCCTTGAGCATTTCATCGCGGTGATTGAAGAGCTGAGCAAGACCGTCGAGCATTCGCCGGTCTCGCTTTTTGCCGCAGGCACCGCCGGCAGCTCGTTGAGCGCGTCTGACGAGCCTGCCGCGTTGGACGATAGGCCAGAGGATGAGGCCGAAATAGAAGCGGCGGAACCCGAAGCCGCAGAGCTGGACGCCGCAGCTGATACGCCCGCAGATGACACTTATCCCGAAGAGGTTGCGTCGCAGCCAGAAACAGAGCCTGAGGTAGAGCCGGAGGAGGTCGACAGCGAACCGCGTGTGATCCCCCGCCGTATTCAACATGCCTCCGGCGCGCGCTCGGAACGGCCATCCCGCCCTCAGACCAAAGAGCAGGTGATCGAATTGATGCGCGCCAGCCGCCCGGTTCCCAGACCCAGCGCCTCGCGCGAGAGCCTGAATTCCATTTTCCACAGCAAAGGGTCGCCTACGGCAGAGGATGAGGCGACGTCACCTTAACGTGCTGCCATGATTGATCTTCCAAAAAGCCGCCACTTGGATTACCCAATGGGGACGGTCGCTTTTGGAATGGGATCACAATGGTTCAAGACGCTCTGAACGCAGTGTGCGAGGACATCAAGGGATGCGAGTCCCTTGCCTTTGTTGACCTGTCCACACGCATGGTGCTGGTGTCGAACGCCGCCACGCCGGAAAGCCAGGACACGCTGAACACGCTTTGCGCGGAAGCCGCTTTGCTGCTGGAAAAGGGTCAGGTCGCGATGGCCGCCAATTCGGATCACATTCACCTCTTTATGCGCTCC
>CALFWN010000200.1 GCA_937928335.1 uncultured Litoreibacter sp.
CGCACGCGTCGGCACAATTCGCCGATCAGCCCGGTCACGACATTGACCGAGCCATTCAGAACATCGAGCACGTGACTGCGATGAATTGCGATTACCTGAACTTCGCCGCTGGCGGCTACGGCATCCGCGCTGCGCGCACCACCGTCCAGCACAGCCAACTCGCCAAGCGCCTCGCCCGGACCCATCTGATCGAGAACCGCCTTGTTCCCGTCAGCCAGAACCAGAGACACTTCGACCCTGCCCTGCTGGATGACATAGAGGCAATCCCCCGGCGATCCGCGCGTGATGATGGATTCACCCTTGGCGAATGAGAGGGGCCGTCCGTTCCGGGTCAGTCTTTCCCAATCATCAGGTGACAGGATACTGCGCAGGATTTTTCCCGTTTCATCGGCCGGGTCCGGTTCGCCGGACAAGTGAGATGTGCTTTTCATGCGTGAAGTGTGTCGCTTCCGTGGCCCCTGTCAAGGCAACGTGCGATGCGGCATCAACCGGGTAGATCGCAGCTTGTCACCGGTGTTGGTTTGCTGAAGCACCGCGCATGTTCGGCAGATGCTATCGGTCCAACAGATAAATCTTGACCCAAGGTTAACCCGTGCCTCAATATGTTGAAGGGGGTGTTAATACATGGGTTTAATGCTGTTTTCCGGTCGTCAATCAAAGCACGCAATCAGTGCTCTATGCCTATTGGGTTTGCTGTTCGGAGCGGCGTCGATCGCTCAGGAAACCGCGATGAAAGAGGATGAGCCGCTGATCGGGGCGAGCCCAACCGACGCGAATAACGGCATGTTGCCAACGAGGGCAGAATATGACGGCCCCTTCAACGTCGCCAATCTGAACTATCCTGCAACGCAACCGGGTTCTTCCTGGCTGTTGGGCGGCGGGCTCGATGGCAAGCTGACCCCTGCCACTGCTGAAAAATACATGATGGCCCTGAAGGCGCATGTTGAGCCCGACATGCGCACGCTGGTCGAAAACCATGCTGCCTGGAACGCCCGCGAGGCAGGGTGGTACAATATGGTTTGGAGAGGGGGCGGAGAGCCGGGCAACCCCACCTCGGGGCGCGAAGCCATCATGAACACCAATACCGGCCAGATCGTGCCAAGCGAAGCCTGGTCAGAGAATTATCGCCCCACGACCGAATGGGTCCAGAACTATGGGGTAATCTACTATAACGGACCTGCGGCATATACGCTTGGTCAGGTTTTCAAGGAAATCCGCCACCCCGATCCTGCGAAAGCGAACTTTCCAACAGGTTCCATCATCGTCAAGATCGAGGCCGCGACAGTGTCGCCGGAGCAATGGCCTTGGGCCGAACTGTCTTCAGGCGGCTCAGTTTTGAATGGCGCGGCCGAGTGGCCGGTCTATCGCCCGACAACTCAGGATCAGAAAGACTATCAGCAGGGCAAGATCAGCGAGTTGAAAAACGTGGTGCAAACGGTTCATCCGTTTCAATTGGCGATCAAGGTCAAGGATCCGATCGCGGCCCCGCAAACCGGGTGGGTGTATATGGGCTTTGTCTATGACGCGCGCTCCAAAGGGAAGGGAGCCTGGGACAGGTTCGTGCCTGCGGGCCTGATGTGGGGGAATGACCCGAAATATGCAACCACTCCCAGTGGTCACCCGCGCGGCGGCGATTTAGAGGAAACATGGGTCAACCCTGAAGCGCCGCCCTTCGTAGGGGATACGCTGGGCTGGGGCGGACGCTTCGCGGCGCCGATGGATGTGGCTGTCAGGCATGGGGTGATATTTCCCTCGGGCAAGCGCCCGGATGGCGGGTTTCGATCATCCTCCTGTCTAAGCTGTCACGGTACGGCGCAAACCCCGTTCACCGACAATTTGTACCCGTCGCCAAACACGTCCTTCCCGCCCGATGGCGACCCGTTTCCGCTGTATGAGCCCGGTTCACCGGAATGGGCACGGTGGTTCCAGAACCTGCCCGGCACCCAATCGATGTCCGGCTATGATGATGTTTTCCCGCTTGATTACGACCTTTCAACGATGATCGCGCTTGAGATCGCGAATGGCACGATGAAAGGTGACGGCGGCGTCCTTGAGATCCTGAATGGCCACTGACAGGACGACGGGAAACCAATCCGGTACGGAAGACCACATGGTCAAGCCGGGCGCCTCGGCAGGCAAAGAGCATCGCAGCGTAACCGTGTTGATGGTCGATGTGATCGGATCGACCGACCTGATCGAGAAGCTGGGACGTGAAGGTTACGGCACTGTGCTGGAGAGCTTTCATGCCATGTGCACGGGCGTTGTGAAGCGGCATGGCGGGATCGTCGCCGAATATCTGGGCGATGGCGTTCTGTGCTACTTTGGCCTGCCTCGCGCAAGCGAAGACGATGCCGCACATGCCGTGAAAGCCGCCCTTGAGATTTGCGGAGGGCTTCAGAAGACCCCATCAGGTGACACCGCATTGCAGGCACGGCTGGGGATAAGCTCGGGTTCGGTGATGATCAACGCCAATGCCGAGCTGCTTGGGACAAATGCCGTTGGCACATGCGTCCATCGCGCTGCCCGGATCGAGGCAATGGCCCAGCCCAACACTGTTTTTCTGTGCGATGATACCCGCCGTCTGATCGGCCAGACCTTTCAGTTGAAGGATCAGGGTGTTCACCAGCTGCGCGGGATTGCGCAGGCGCAACCGATCTATCAGGCCGTCAAGGCACGCACTGGTCTGACAACGCGATTCCACAGCCTGCGCGGACATCTCGCAGGCGATCTGGTCGGTCGGCAGGCTGAGCTGGATCAGCTCAACGCTCTCTTTGAAAAGGCGGGCTGCAACGGTGGATCTGCGGTCACAATCATCGCCGATGCCGGTCTGGGAAAATCGCGTCTTATCCAGACATTCTTGCAAAGCGCCCCGGCAAAAGGGGTGCCGAGTTTTGTGCTGCAATGTTCGCCCGAGCACATGGGAACATCGCTCTATCCCGTCGTTCGATACCTTGAGTGGGTGGCCGGGGTGTCCGCGACGGACAAGGCCGCGACGCGGAAAAGCAAACTTCGACGTCTTATTGAAGAGGTCTGGAAGCTCGGGGCCCGTGATACCACGCTGCTTCTCGATCTCATCAATCCTGTCGAGGCCAATGCCAGTCTTGATCAGTCCGAGTCGGTACAGCTGCGTCGCGACCGCGCGCTGGACAGGCTGGCAGATCAGATTTTCGCCTCAGTCGAAGGGCGCGGGGCGTTCATTCTCGTCTTTGAGGATGTTCACTGGCTTGATCCGACATCGGCCCGGCTTCTTGATCTGCTTATTGCGCGCGCGCATGAGCATCCCGTGATCATCATTCTGTCGACCCGTGATGAACCCCCCTTACGGCGAAGGGCTGCCCCAAGCACCACCGATGCGCCTGTCTTCCTTGTCAAATGCCGACGCACGGTCATTGGCGCAGCAAATACTGGGCGATGCGGCCCCAACCGACCTGCTTGTGGAAAAGAGCGAAGGCGTGCCTCTGATCTTACAGGAATACGCGGAAATCATGCTGGAGACCGGCGGGGAGGCCCTGACGGCCACGCAGGTTCCCTTGTCGCTGACATCGATCATTCAATGCAAACTGGACCGGCTGGATGACGAAACCCGCAGCTTCGTGCGCGC
>CALFWN010000201.1 GCA_937928335.1 uncultured Litoreibacter sp.
GCTTCTGGCGGGATGCGAAGGCGGGTTTCGGTCTGCTCAATCCGGCACCGAGGGTCAGGAGGCCGTCACGGTCACCAGACAGGAGGTCAGCCTGTCCGGCCCGCGCGGGTTCTGCGTGGACCCTGTCTCGACCCGTGATGCGGCGTCGCAGGCCTTTGTGGTCTTTGGCAATTGCGCCGCGATCACCGGCAACCCGACCGAACCGCAGCCCTGGTTGCAGGCGGTGGTGACAGCGACGGTGACCGCAAGCGATGGCGGCCTGTCGGTGGCCCCGCAGGCCCCTGCCCTTCTGGAGTTCTTTCGCACGCCCGGCGGCCGCGCCACGCTCAGCCGCACGGAAGATGCGCAGACCGTGTCTATTCTGGAAAGTTTTGTGGAGGATGGCAGCATCTATCTGCATGTCCGCGACACCAGCCCGCCGGTTTTTGGCGGGGCGCAAAACACCTATTGGCGCGGCTACACGGATGCGGATGGGACCGTGGTGGCTTTGTCGGTCATTGGCTTCGAAGGCACGCCGATATCCGGCAGCGACGGCATCAGCGTGCTGCGCGGCTTTGTGGATCGGAACAAACGGGCGGCGGTGGCCTCCAACTGAGATGTGACCGCGTTTATTACTGCGAAACCATTGTTTGAAATATAGAAACAGTGCTACCGCTGAATGCGCGGAGATTTCGGAGAAACGCCCCCTGATGATGGACCGGCTGAAAGAGTTTGTCAGACGCAGCATTCACACGCGCAGCCTTGCCCGGTGGGATGACGCGGCGCGTGAGGCAGAGCAGATCGACCTTCATCAGCTGCGCCAGATGCGCTCGCGGGCGCGTCAGATGCGCCGCCGGGTTGACCAGATCACCCATATTGCCGACGGGCGGCTGACCCTGCCCAGGGTGGGCACCAACGCCATCCGCAAGCCCGCGCAATCGGACTGGTCGCACCGGCCCGAGCTGTGGCGCGGGCCGATTTCGCCCAAGGGCATGGCCGCGGTGAAGAGCCGCACGCGGATCGGGCAATCGGCCACGCTTTATCATGACTGCGATATTTCCGAGCTGACGCTGCGCCAGCTGCGCAACTCGCGCGACGGTGATCTGGCACCCTTTGGGCTGCGGATGGACGTGTTCAAGTTTGACGGCTCGTTTCTGAGCCTTGTGCTGGACCTGCCTGACAGCGCCGTAGACGGGTTGCGCCAGACCCATATTCTGCGGATGGAGGCCGAGGTGGAGACCGAAAAACCGCTGGAAATTTTTGCCCGGCTGAACATTAAGTTTGGGCCAAACGTGGAACAGGTGGTACGAGAGCTGCCATTGGACGGCGGCGAAATGGTGGTTGAGTTTGACCTGGCCCATACCAAGATCAGCGAGAAACGGCTGGAGCGGCTGTGGATCGACCTGATTTTCGACGGGCCGGAGATGAACGAGATCAACCTTCGGGACGTCACCTTCTCGCGGCGTCCTCGCGCAGATTTCTAGGGGAGGCGTGCGATGGCAGATATGACACTGACCAAGACCCGCATCCAGGCGGGGGTCTATGAAGGGGTGCTCAGCGGGGTCTCGGACCCAAAGCTACAGGCACTGATCGAAGGCCAACCCGTAGAGACCCTGAGCGTCACGCCCGAGGAGGGTGGCACCGATTGCTGGTCAGTGCGGCTGGCTATTCCGCGTGAGGTACTGACAGATGGTGTGCAAACCTTCCTGATCACCGATCAGGAGACGGGCGACACGCTGGACAGTTTTACAATCGTCACCGGCGAGCCGTTGGATGACGACCTGCGCGGCGAGATTGACCTGTTGCGGGCCGAGCTGGACATGCTGAAGAAAGCCTTCCGCCGCCATTGTGTCGAGACCGGTTAGGCGCGCGGCGTTGCGGTGCTGAAGGCGCGGGCGAAGAGCAGACCCGCCAGCGCGGCAAGCCCCGCCATAATGACCAACATGCCTGAATAGCCCACCTGCCCCCAGATAAGCGCCCCGATATAGGGCGCTACGGCGAAACCGATCAGGTAGGGCATGGCCAGCGCGCCGGATTTGGCGCCGAAATTCTGCTGACCCAGCACATGCCGCGCGATCAAGGGCCGGATCACGCTGACCGTCCCGTAAGCTGCGCCAAAAAGCAGAATAAACAGCGGCAACGCTTTGCCTGCCGTGGCGGGCAGCAACAGCAATGCGGCGGTGAGGGCCAGAATGGCGCCCGCTGCCACCCGGCTCAATGTCACATATGGACCTGCCCACATCAACGCGACACGCCCGGCCACCTGCATGGGACCGATGAGGGATGCGGCAATCACGGCATCTTTGGGCGCGATTTGGAAGCTCTCGAAAATCGGCAGCACATGCTGGATCACCGCGCTTTGTACCAAGGCAACCAGGCCAAGCGCGGCTGCCAGAAACCAGCATGCCCTGGTGCGCAGGACCGCGTGATCCGGGTGTGCTTTTATCTGGCGGTCCGGGAGGCTGTCGCGCTCCAGCCGTGCCGCGCCCCATGCCAGTAACGGGGCTGCCGCCACAATGACTGCCAGCCCGAAGACCACCACCGTCACCCGCCAGCCAAACTCCGTTGTCAGCGCATAGGCAGAGGGGAAGCTGAGCGTAGAGGCCAGCCCCGCCCAAAGCGTCACCCAGATGATCGGGTCACGGGCCTTTGCGCCTCGGGCGCGGGTGATCACCGCGAAACAGGCCTCATAAAGGCAGCCCGACATGGCGAACCCCATACAGGCCCAGATAAGATAGAACTGCCAAAGTGCCGTGATCTGCGACAGCGCAATCAGAAGCACCCCGGCGATGATCGCGGCCACGGGCATCACGGCGGGGCCACGGGCCTGGTCGATGAGCCTGCCCGCAACCGGGGCGGCCAGCGCGGAGCAAAGCAGCGCGGTGGCGATGGCAAGCGACAGCTGCGGCTTGGTGAAGCCAAGCGTGGCCTCCCATTGCAGAACCAGCGCGGGGAAGACGTAATAGAGCCCGGCCCAAACCAGCGTCTGGCCAAGGGCGAGGGCAAGGATGGGCGGGTCTTTCAGCATCACACCTCTTTTCATCTGTGAGCAAAGGCCAACGGGCTGTGCAAGGCAAGCCGCTGACGCCGGGTTTTGCGTGACGCGCAGGTCACTTTGCGTCAAGCTGGGCCCAACAATGGAGAGACCCTTATGACCGCCTACCCGCATATGCTTGCGCCTTTGGACCTTGGCTTCACCACATTGAAAAACCGCGTGCTGATGGGGTCGATGCATACCGGGCTGGAGGAGACCAAAGACTGGAACCGGGTGGCGGAGTTTTATGCGATCCGGGCGCGGGGCGGGGTGGCGCTGATGGTGACAGGCGGCATGGCACCGAACCGCGAAGGCGGCGTGTTTCCGGGGGCGGCAGGCCTGTTTACCGACGAAGACATCGCCAACCACAAGCTGGTAACGGACCGGGTGCATGATGCGGGCGGCAAGATTGCGATGCAGATCCTACATGCGGGCCGCTATGCCTATGGGCCGGAATGCGTGTCGGCCTCGGCCATCAAGTCCCCGATCTCGCCGTTTCCACCAAAAGAGCTGGACGAGGACGGCATCGAGAAGCAAATCGCCGACATCGTGACCGCCGCCACACGCGCGCAGCAGGCGGGCTATGACGGTGTAGAGGTGATGGGTTCGGAAGGGTATTTCCTCAACCAGTTCCTTGTCACCCACACCAACAAGCGCTCTGATCGCTGGGGCGGGTCTTATGAGAACCGGATGCGGCTGCCTGTCGAGGTGGTGCGCCGGGTGCGGGAGGCCGTGGGGCCGGAGTTCATTTTGATCTACCGGCTGAGCATGATCGACCTGATCCCCGAAGGCTCCACCTGGGAGGAGGTTGTGATACTGGCCCGCGCCATCGAGGAGGCCGGCGCCACGATCATCAACACCGGCATTGGCTGGCACGAGGCGCGCATCCCCACGATTGCGACCTCCGTGCCGCGCCGGGCGTTTACCTGGGTGACGAAAAAACTGATGGGGGAGGTGTCGATCCCGGTGATCACCTCCAACCGGATCAACATGCCTGACGTGGTGGAAAGCGTGCTGGCCGATGGCTGCGCCGATATGGTGTCGATGGCCCGGCCTTTCCTGGCGGACCCGGATTTCGTGGCCAAGGCGATGAGTGGCAAAGCCGCGCAAATTGCGCCGTGCATTGCGTGCAACCAGGCCTGTCTGGACCACACGTTTTCCGGCAAATTGTCGAGCTGTCTGGTGAACCCGCGGGCCTGCCATGAGACCGAACTTCTGGTTGAGAAGGCGGATCAGGTGAAGACCGTGGCCGTTGTGGGCGCCGGGCCCGCAGGGCTGAGCGCCGCACTGACCGCATCCGAGCGCGGGCATAAGGTGACGCTTTTTGACAAGGCCTCCGAAATTGGTGGGCAGCTGAACATGGCCAAGCAGGTTCCCGGCAAGGAGGAATTCTGGGGGCTGGTTGACTGGTATCGCACCATGCTGGCGGAAAGCGACGTGGATCTGCGTCTGGAGACAGAAGCCACCGCCGAGGCGCTGACGGAGTTTGACGAGATTATCATTGCAACCGGCGTGTTGCCGCGTGACGCGGGCATTCCCGGGCAGGACGGGCCAAACACCGTGTCCTACCGCGCGCTGCTTCAGGGCAAGGTTGAAGCCGGAAGCAAGGTCGCCGTGATCGGCGCGGGCGGCATCGGGTTTGATGTGGCGGAATATCTTGTGACCGATGACAGCCCCACTGAACATCTGGACGAATGGATGGAGGAATGGGGCGTGACCGACCCGGCGGCGCAGCGTGGTGGGTTGGCGGAGGCCGGCCCGCAGCCCGAAAAACCCGCGCGACAGGTGACCTTGTTGCAGCGCAAATCAACCAAGCTGGGCAAGGGTCTGGGCAAAACCACCGGCTGGATTCACCGCGCCAGCCTTGCCTTGCGCAACGTGGAAATGGTCGGCGGCGTGAATTATGAACGCATCGACGCGCAGGGGTTGCATGTCTCGGATGGCGAAGCGCGGGAGAATCCGAGGGTCATTGAAGCAGACACAATCGTTATTTGCGCCGGTCAGGTAAGTGAGCGGAATTTAGCCGAAACGCTCGTGACGCAGGGGAAAGCGCCTCACATAATCGGCGGCGCGGACGTCGCGGCAGAGCTGGATGCGAAACGTGCGATTGACCAGGGAACACGTCTTGCGGCCTCCCTCTGATTTGCCGATACCCCAATAAAACAAGGGAAAATGCCAGTTTCCTTGTTTCCGTGCCCTAACCAATCCCCACAGAAACCGCTGAATAGTCGCGGCAAGTTCACGGTTCTGCCCCATTTCGCGGCCAAACCCTCATCAACCGTCAAGTGTTATTTGAGGTGTCTGCTAATGGACCGTCTGACTGAAATGGAAGCCTTTGCCACGGTTGTGGATCAAGGTGGATTCACAGACGCGGCCCGTAAAATGGGAATTTCGAAATCTGCCGTTTCGAAACATGTATCGTCTCTGGAAAGCCGCCTTGGTGCGCGCCTTCTCAACAGAACGACGCGCCGCGTCAGCCCGACAGAGATCGGGCTTGCCTATTACGACCGCGCTCGTCGCGTATTAAACGATGCGGGGGAGGCCGACGCGCTGGTATCCTCCATGCAATCTGCACCTTCAGGGCTTTTGCGCATCTCTGTTGCCACCGATTTCGGCGTCAACCATATGTCCCCGATACTCGGCGACTTTTTGGCGGATTTTCCCGATATCACCGTGAATATGGTGCTCAACAACCGCTATGTTGAACTGATCTCAGAAGGGTTTGATCTGGCCATCCGCATTGGCGAGATGGAAGACAGCTCGCTGCGGGCCCGTAAACTTACGGAAACCAGCAAGCGTCTGATCGCGGCACCCAGCTATTTTGAACAATATGGCCGTCCCGAGAAGATCGATGACCTGAACGAGCATAAGCTGCTGCATTATTCGAACCAATCTGCCGGCAATGTCTGGAAGCTGACCGCGCCCTCGGGCGAGAAGCGTCAGGTTCGGACCCAAGGCTGGCTGACCGTCAATGACGGGCAATCCCTGCTGAATGCCTGCGTGTCCGGCTTGGGCATCGCGTATCTGCCAAGTTTCCTTTACGCTGACGCGTTGAAAGACGGTTTGGTGGAAGAGGCGATGCCGGGCCTGCCAACGGAGTCGCAAGGCATCTACGCTGTCTATCCGCCGGGCCGCTACACGCAGCCGAAAGTGCGGACCTTCATCGATTTCCTTGTCGAAGCGTTCAAACAAAAAGGTCCCGAGACCTGGTAAGGCAGGATTGCAGATATCTCAGTGTCAGCCGTGGTTGGTGACACTTATTGGGTCGAGGTAAGTATTGCCTCGACCCTTCTATTTTGGGTGCGGCCTTCCTCGGTCAGGTTGCTGGCCATTGGGGCAAGATATCCGACGCCGTCCGCCTCCAATTGCGCAGGCCGCACTCCTAGATTGATGAGGCGCTGCATGGCGGCGCGTGCGCGTCGGCGCGACAGCGCTATGTTTCCCTGAAGCGCGCCTTCGGCGTCGGTGTGGCCGACCAGCGCGATTGTGCGCTCAGGTTGCGCCTTGAGATACTCTGCCAAAGCGGACAGCGTGGCGTAGTCCTGCCTTGCCAATTCAGACGACCCGGTTTCGAATTGCAGGTCTTGCAAGATGGCCGAGCCGCGGGTTTCCAGCCGCTCGATCAGCGGAGGGCCGGGTTGCGGTGCCGCGGTTTGGGTCGCGGGGGAAGGGGTTGCTTCAATGGCCGCAAGCTCTTGCCCACCCACCCGGATCATCTGCACATAGCCCAGCGTATCGCTGCGACTGACAAACAGGCTCAGATATTCCGGCACCGCACCGCCCAGCCGTTGCGCAGCGAGATATCTGAAATCGCCAAGGTCGATATGCATGTCTGGCTCGGGCAGAACCTCGGTCGTGAAGCGAAAGTCAAAGCCCCCGCAGGCGTCGGTTTCACATTCATAAAGCA
>CALFWN010000202.1 GCA_937928335.1 uncultured Litoreibacter sp.
TCTTTCGCAACCTATCCTGTCACCCCGCCGGCGCAAGCCTGTATCAGGGGGCTCACCCGCTGATATCGCATAAATCCCAGATCGAATTCAGCGAGCTGTCCGCCACCCGCAACAACCGGCACAAGCTGCCCGCCAGAGCCGGGCCATCCATGCGCACGGCGCAGGCCTCCACATCGCGGGCAACGCGGGCAAACAGGCACAGGCCCAGATTATCGGCAATCTGCGACAGGCCCTTGCTGATATCAGAGATCTCATCCATCCGCTGCTTGCCATAGGCGTCTTTCAGACCCTCAAGGCCGCGCCAGAGATTGTCGATCGACAGGGCGATCATCTCTTCTGCGCGGACCTCCCCCATGCCGACGCACAGCTCGACCAGCCGGTCGCCATCCACCGTCACCGGCTCCTTGAAGTTCAGTTCCAAAACATGTTCCACGTCGTGCCCTTTCGCACCCCGTACACATCGGCTGTGCACATAACCCGCCATGTCTTGCATCCCGCATTTGAACAAAGTCTTTCCCTGCGCGCAGAATATCCCTCGAATTCCTCGCAATTCTTAAGTAACACCCCCGCAGCATCACTTGCTTGCGGGAGACAGACATGACCAACGCCAAACCTCTGCCAGCCTATCTGGTCCAACGGTATCATGGCTGGAAAGCGACCACCTATGCCGAGAACGAGCCGTGGTATCGCCGCCTTGCCGAGGGTGGCCAGAACCCCCGCGCGATGGTCATTTCATGCTGCGACAGTCGGGTGCATGTGACCTCCATCTTCGGGGCAGAGCAGGGCGAGTTTTTCATTCACCGCAACATCGCCAACCTGGTGCCGCCCTACCAGCCCGACAGCGACCATCACGGCACGTCGGCAGCGGTGGAATATGCGGTCACAGCGCTGAAAGTGGCCCATATCATCGTGCTGGGCCATTCCAATTGCGGCGGGGCGGAGGGTTGCCATGACATGTGCGCGGGCCTCGCGCCCGAGCTGGAGAAGGAAACCAGCTTCATCGGCCGTTGGATGGACATCCTGCGCCCCGGCTATGAGCGCGTCAGAGACGAGCCAGACGAGGCCCTCCGCAAACGCGCGCTTGAAAAACAGGCGGTGCTGATCTCGCTCGAAAACCTGCTTGGCTTCCCCTTTGTCAAAGAGGCCACCGAAAGCGGGCATCTCAGCCTGCACGGGCTTTGGACCGATACCGGCGATGGCAGCCTGGAGCATTTCACTGATGAAGACGGGTTTCAGAAGATCTGACCCAGACCTTGGCCCTGACCCTAACCCTGATCGAGACAATTTTAGCCAATCTTGCCACGCTTGACGCAAGGGGTTTCAGACTCCGTTAAACCCCTCCGCCCTACGACTGACCTCGTTGTAGTAAGAGGTGCGGATAATGGCGACATTCACGATCAGCGGTTACGAAATCTTTTCCGAGGCGGCGCGGGAGGTCAGCGATATCAAGGCAGCCCAGCTGCAAATCGTCTCTCCCTTGGGTCAGGCCACGCTTGATTTCAGTTATGCTTCTGACGATCCCAAATCGGCCGAGGTCTCGCTCAGCGACTACAACCTCATCATGAACGGCCTGCATCTGAATGACGGCGTGCTGCCCGAACGGATCGAGCTGTTCAACCTGACATGGGACACAGAGGTCGCCAGCGACAGCTCGCATGTGATCAATCTGGCCTATGCCGATGGTGAAGGGTGGCGCGACTGTATCTTCGCAGTGGGCGACTCCCCGCTGCCCGATCTGACCGACCCCGAACAGGTGACCAATATGCTCAACACGGCGCAATTCTCGGTCATCGAGAAAAGCGAGATGGAACAGGGCTTTCAAATTCAACTTGGCGATATGCCGGGCGTCTCCGTCGATGGTGTGATCCATCAGCTGTTTGAGGATGAGGCCAATGAGCGACCCGACATGTTCCAGTTCTTCCAGCCCTCAGACGTGGAAGGCCCCGACGTGACAGAGTTCGACATCGTCGCCCGCGCACAGGAACCCGCGACAGAGGAAGAGCCCGTCGAAATGGAATGGACCGCGGAAACCGTCATAATGGATGGCAACAGCTTTGACGATTTCGGCGGCTAGACCGCGCAAAAAAGGCCCCGGACCTGACCAGTCCGGGACCTCAAATTCCCGGGCATCTCTGCCCGTACGTGCCTAGCCCTTTTTCAGAACCCGGTTGCCCAGCAGCTCGGCAATCTGCACCGCATTCAGGGCAGCGCCTTTGCGCAGATTGTCAGACACGCACCACAGGTTCAGGCCATTCTCGATGGTCGAGTCCTGACGGATACGCGAAATAAACGTCGCAAAATCGCCCACGCATTCAATCGGCGTGACGTAGCCCCCATCTTCGCGCTTATCGATCACCATGACCCCGGGTGCCTCACGCAGGATGTCACGCGCCTCATCTTCATCAAGGAAATCTTCAAACTCGATATTCACGGCTTCCGAATGGCCCACAAAGACCGGCACCCGCACGCAGGTCGCCGTCACCTTGATGTCCTTGTCGACGATCTTCTTCGTCTCGGCCACCATCTTCCATTCTTCCTTGGTCTCGCCCGAGTCCATGAAAGCGTCGATATGCGGGATCACGTTGAACGCAATCTGTTTGGTGAATTTCTTGGCCGGCTTGTCATCCGTCGGGTTATAGATCGACTTGGTCTGGTCCCACAGCTCGTCAATCCCGCCTTTGCCCGCACCCGACACAGACTGGTAGGTGCTCACCACCACGCGCTTGATTCTGGCGCGGTCATGCAAAGGCTTCAAAGCCACCACCATCTGCGCGGTCGAACAGTTCGGGTTGGCGATGATATTCTTGTTGGAATACATCGCCACATCATCGGGGTTCACCTCCGGCACGATCAGCGGGATCTCCGGGTCATAGCGGTACAGCGACGAGTTATCGATCACCACACAGCCCGCCTTGGCCGCCGCAGGCGCGTATTTCTTCGTGGCCTCCGAGCCCACGGCAAACAGCGCCATGTCCCAGCCGGTGAAATCAAACGTGTCCAGATCCTTCGTCGTGAGTGTCTTGTCGCCAAAGCTGACCTCTGTGCCAAGCGAACGGCGCGACGCAAGCGCGGCCAATTCGTCTACGGGAAACTGGCGTTCTGCCAGAATGTTCAGCATTTCGCGGCCCACATTACCGGTGGCGCCCACGACGGCGATTTTATAGCCCATGATCCTAAGGGTCCTTTAAGGTTAGAGACATGTCCTTGCAGACGCGGCTCAATACCCCCATGTGACCCCGGTGGGAAGGGCAATTCGCTCCGCGCTTGCCGCATGGCGACAGATCACGCTAGAAGTGAACGAATTTCCCGGAAACCGGGACCGCATAAAAGGCAACCCAACCCCAGCCATATAGCCGAAGACGCCGCCGCCCTGCTCAATGTGATTTAAGCCGTCGACGCAGCAGCGCGAGGATCATCAGCATCCAGGCGAAGACGCCCTGCCCGTGATGCGCCAGGCTCGCCCGGTCGGTAAAACTGACCAGCCGTAAAATATCGCCAAGACCGGGCGGCCCGCCGATCACCACCTGCACCGGCAAATCCTCGAAGATCATCCAGTAATAGGCATAATAAATCTGTGGCGACAGCCAGATGAACCCCCAAAACAAGCCCAGCGCGACAAGGACCCGCCACACACGGCCCAGGCCACCAACCAATTTCCAGACCAGCCCGGCGCACAGAATCATCAGCACCTCCGACAGCAGCACCAGCCCGATCCTGCCACCCATTCCAAGTGTGAAGAAACTGTCACCATCATAGCCCATCCCTTGACCTTATCCGGTGAAGCGCCGGTTGAACACTCTGCAACCGGTTGCAAATCGTTGCAAGAATTGGCACGTTGATCGCAGTCAAACCAAGGGGCG
>CALFWN010000203.1 GCA_937928335.1 uncultured Litoreibacter sp.
ATAATCGAAGGTCCAGCCGGGCATCGCCGCTGCGTTGCATGGTTGGCATTTGCGGGGCGACGGAGAGCTGAATTATGTCTTCCTCAAAGCCTGCATCATCCGCTTCGGGCGGCGGGCCGCCCTGATCTTGCGAGAATTCAATCGTCGCGCCTGAGAGGTCGAACTCCTGTAGGGAGGCCATCAGTTCTCCGGCATTCTTGCGCAGCAGATCAAGCGTTTCCGGGCGCTCCACCGCGAGGGCTATGAACATCCCCGCCTCTTTGGGGTGAACGGTGATGCGGATGCGGCCCAGCTCCTCGGGATCGAGGCGGATCTCGATGTCGCGGCCCGTTCTGGCACCCGCCTCTACCACGATCTGCGCCGTGATCTGATGCACCGCGTAAGAGGTTTGCGCAGGCGTCAGCGCGGTCGGGGGCGACGTGGCAACAGGGCCGGGTGACGCCATTGTGGCAAGCCCTGCAACGGGCTCAGCTTCGGCGGGACTGGCCTGCGTGAGAGGCTGGACAGACAAGGCATCCTTTACCGCACGCATGATGGGTTGCGGCGGCGCGACTGGAGCTATCGGACGCGTTGCGATTTCCGGCAGGCCGCGATGGACCGGGCGCGCGGGATCAGCCTCTGTTTGAATAGCGGTCAGACCCGGCGTGATATCTGGCTTGAGACCCGGCGCGGGCGGCTGGATCGGCTGAGCTGGCCAGGCCTTGTTTTGCACAACAATAGGACGGGGCTCAGTGGGCCGGGACGCCGAGGGGCCTTGTGGCATTTGGGGCCGCGGTTGCGGCGGCGTTTCGGCAGGCGTGATATCTGGCGTGCCCCCCATGCGCGGCTGATTTGGGGCAGCCCCGTCTTTATCGGTCTTTGCCGGCTCTGCCTGTTGTTTGACCTGAGCGACCCCGCCGGGAGGTGTCGGCCGCACCACGTTTGATTGGGGTGATGCCGGGCTGGTATTGGTAAGATCGCTGGCCGGTTTGGGCTGCGTGTCAACAAAACCGGCGGGCAGGATGGGCGCTTGTTGCTGCTTTTCAGCCCCCTTACTGGGGAGAGGCATGGTTTCGGGACGTGCAACCTGTATCTGCTCTGGATGCGTGTCTTTCACTGGCTCAGCGGGATTTTCGGGGGCTGCGTCGCTATCGGGCGTGTCAGTGTGAACCGGGGCTGGCGCGACAAATCTGATATCGATCCGGGCCGTTTGGGACACGGGTTTGGGAGTGCTCACGCCTATACCCGGCGCGTCAGGCTTGGGTGGCGGCGCGATATGTTCCAGCAGGGCCAGATCGTGCTGAAACTGCGTAGCCTGCCCTGCTTCTTCAACAGTCTTGTCAGGCGCGGGTTTCGCCACGCCGCCGGACCCGGCCAATTGATCAATGAGCTGCATAAAGTTCCGTTTCCCGTTTTTTGTCAAAATGCACATCACTGGTTACCGCTTCTTTACCCGAGGCAGCTTATTCTGGATGAAATCGATAGAATTTGAGGCAGTTACAGATGGATATAACCAGTGCGACCACGCCGGATTTGGCGCTTGCAAAGAAGCATAATGAGCTGAGGGAAGCGGCAGCCGAGCTTGAAGCCGTGTTTCTGGCGGAAATGTTAAAATCTTCGGGATTTGGCAAAACGAGCGAGGCGTTTGGCGGCGGTGTGGGGGAGGAGCAGTTTTCCTCTTTTCTGGCTGATCAGCAGGCGCGCGCCTTTTCGCAAGCGGGCGGCGTCGGGTTGGCCGAACATATTTTCAACGCAATGGTGGCGCGGGCGAAATGACAGATGAAACCCATGCTTTTGCCCAGCGGCTGAGCGCCTTGCTGGATGTCGAAAAACAGCTGCTGCTGAGCGGCCAGCTGGAGGCTTTGGCCGATCTTGGTGCGCAAAAAACCGCGCTGATTGGACAGATGAGCCGGGATGCGGGGCTGGTAGGCGCCGCGCAACGGGCGGTGCTGCGCAGGCGCGCACAGGAGAATGGTCAGCTTTATGCCGCCGCGCTGAAAGGGATCAGGCGGGCCAATGCGCGGCTGCGCGATGTCAAAAGCGTGCTGAGCGAGTTGAAGACATATAGCGGGCGCGGGACGATCCGGTCAGATGGGATGGGCGGGCCGTCTGTGTCCTTCAAGGCCTGACATATTCGATTAAAACTGAACAGGTTTCGCGCCGGCGTTTTAGGGTTTCGTTAGGGTCGGTGCGGTCAGGTGCCCCCACGCCTTCAGAAGGGGCCGAAACCCGCCGCCGTTGCGACGTTTCCAATTGTCAGAATGACACGCGCTCCACCCGTTGGCCTCAGGCCGGGGTGGCATGAAACTCATGGCGTCGAAAGCGCCAACCTGAAGGAAATATCTATGTCCAGTATTCTGACCAACAGCAGCGCGATGGTTGCGCTGCAAACCCTGAAATCCATCAACTCCGACCTGTCAAAAGTGCAGTCCGAGATCTCGACCGGTAAATCGGTCGGGTCGGCCAAGGATAATTCGGCACTTTGGGCGATCTCGAAGGTTATGGAATCGGATGTGCAGGGGTTCAAATCGATCTCTGAAAGCCTGTCGCTGGGGGAATCCACGATTGCGGTGGCCCGCCAGGGCGCAGAGACCGTGACCGACCTGCTGACCGAGATCAAAGGCAAGATCGTCGCCGCGCAGGAAGAAAACGTGGACCGCGACAAGATCCAGACCGATATTGACGCGCTGACCTCGCAGATCAGCTCGGTCGTGGGGGCTGCGCAGTTCAACGGGCTGAACCTGCTGGCGGGCACGGATGATCTGAACATCCTGTCCTCGCTTGATCGTGGGGCGTCCGGGCAGGTGACGGCTGCAAATATTACCGTCGCGCGCCAGGATTTGTCGACTGATGCAGGCGTCTTCGGCACCGGCACCTCGCTGAGCGCGAATGCCGTGGCAAGCGG
>CALFWN010000204.1 GCA_937928335.1 uncultured Litoreibacter sp.
ATGGTCGATGTCGCATCCGCAATCCCGCGCCCGGCAATGTCAAAGGCGGTGCCATGATCGGGCGAGGTGCGGATGAAATCCAGCCCCAGCGTCACATTCACCCCGCCTGCAAAATCTATTGTCTTGATCGGGATCAAAGCCTGATCATGATACATCGCCACGGCCACGTCATAGCGTGCCCGCGCGGCGGCATGAAACATCGTGTCGGCGGGCCAGGGCCCGCTGACATCCATCCCGGAGGCCGCCAGCTCCGCAACCATGCCATTGATCCAGTCCAGCTCCTCATTGCCCATTGTCCCGCCCTCGCCGGCATGTGGGTTCAGCCCGCAGACCGACAAGCGCGGCGCAGCGATCCCGAAATCCCGCCGCAGCGCGGCCTCGGTGATGTGCAGCACCTCGCTCAAAAGCGAAGGCGTCAGCACCGAGGGGACATCCGCCAGAGCAATATGTATCGTCGCAGGCACCACGCGCAGCTCGGGGCAGGCCAGCATCATCACGACCTGATCCTTGCCGTCCAACGCCGCCAGATATTCAGTATGTCCGGGATAGGAAAAATCAGCCCCGTCTTTCAGCGCCTTCTTGTGGATGGGCAGGGTGCATAGTGCCGAGGCCTGCCCGGATTTGACCATCTCAACCCCGCGCGCGATCACCTCGATCACGCCTGCCGCGTTACGCGCATCCGGCCTGCCGGGCAGAGCCTCGCCGTCAAAAGGGTGATGCAGCACGGGCAGCGGGCCGCTTGGATCAATCTGCGACGGGTCATCCAGCCGTTGCACGTCGCCGGGGACATGCCGCGCGTCGCCCAGCAGAAAGAACGGCACCTCAGAGCGCAGCTCCGGCCAGGCTTTCAGGGCGATCTCAAGACCGACACCGGCAGGCTCGCCGCAGGTCAGGCAGACCGGCAAGAGCGAGCCCGTCGCAGCCTCATTCCGAGCCCCGGTTGCAGGGGGGGTCATTGGCTTGGCGTGATGATCGCGTCGGCCCGCAGCTCTTCGAGAAAACTATCCGCATAGGAGGCCAGCCGCTGCGCAAACAATCTCTCGCGCAGCACCTCACGCTCGTCGCGGACAGGCACTGGCTCGCCATTTTCATCCAGTTCGGGCGTCTCCAGTTCCGGGGTCTCCAACGTCCTGCCGCAGAGCATCAGATAGACCATCACCGCACCGTCCTGTCGGGTGAGCGCCGTGGAAACCTCGTTGTCATCCAACCCGGCCAGCTCCAATGCAATATCGCCGGGGACTTGTGCTGCAGGCAGGATCGCCCGCTCGAAGGTTCCTCCGGGCAGCGATTGCGCAGGCTTATAGAGATCGTCGCATGTGTCATAATCGTCCTGCAGCTCCTGGGCGCGGGCACGGGCGCTGGCCGATTGGCCACCTGGAATAAGGATGGAGACATATTCAAGCGCCAGCGTGTCCGGGGTCTCGGCCTCGGTTTCCTCCAGGGCGCGCAGCTGGAAGATGCCAACGCCGGGGCCCAGGTTGATCGGGTCGGTCACCTCGCCGGGTTCCAGCACCAGCACGGCGGCCCGCAAGGCAGGGGGCACCTGACCAATGGGCAGCCAGTCCAGACGGCCACCCCGGCCGCGTGTGCCCGAGGCAGAATGCCTGCGCGCGGCTGCGGCAAAGGCATTTTCGGTGCGCAGCGTGTCTGACAAACGCTGGATCAGCGCCTGATTGGCTTCGGCGTTGGGGCCTTGCGCGGGCACGATGATCTCGGACAAGAGCACCCGAACGCCGCCCCTGCGCAGGCTGTTTTGTGACAGGGCACGGTCCACCTCGGCGTCGGACACCTGCGAGCGCGGCCCAAAACGGCCCTGCACAAAGGTCCGCCATGACAGCCCGGCGGACACGAAGTCGCGGAAGGTTTCCACGTCCACACCTGCCTGGCCAATGGCTGCGATAAACTCCTCGGCAGAAAGGTTCGCGCGTCCCGCGAACTCCGCCATGCCGTTTTGTATTTCCTCTGGCGTCGGGGCGACACCTGCGCGGCGGGCCTCGCTGATCCGCAGCCGGTCGTCGATCAGCCCTTTGCGGGCCTCCTCCTGCGGGTCGCCGGGCGAGCGCAGCAACCCCAGCAGCCGGGCGCGCTGGTCGATCTCATATTGGGTGATGGCTGCGTCATTGACCGTGATGACCGTCTCAAAAGGGCTCTGCGCCGACAGGGGCAGCACCGAGAACACAAAGAGAAACAGGGAGGTCAAGATACGTGTCAGGGTCATGGTTTGCTCGTTGCTCTTATCCGTCATTCTAGTCCGTGGCCCATCGGGGCCTATCCGTCACACCTGCGCGCGAAACTTTTGCCGCCGGTCCCGTTCGCGCCGAACCCGGCAAGCTGGACCGACAGGTTGAGATCCGTCGTTGCCGAGACACTAGTCGAAGACGTGAACCGGCGCGAGAGGGAAAGATCGACCCGCGCACATTCGTTCTCGTAGCGCGCCCCGAAGCCCGCCCGCGTGGTTCGGTCCTCGACAAAATCGTAGCGCAGATTGGAGGACAGGGTCCAATGATTGGACACCCTGTAGGCCCCGTCCACCGCAAATTCCGACGTGTCAATCGGGCGCCCCTCGGAGGGGTCAGCCTCCAGCCAGACGAAAGTCGAGCCCAGTCGGTAGTCCTCCTGCACCCAGTTCAGCCGCATCTCGTTGCGGGCGAAGGTGAAATCGTCTTCAAACAGGGAGCGGTTGATGACATCGAAATGCGTGCCGATCTTCAGCTGGGCCGCGACAAGCCAGTCGCTTGAGCTGCCCTGCAAGCCGGTTGAGGCGCTGAATTGGTCAAACTCGCCGTCGCGGAAGACCCGGCCCACGGTGAGCCCCATTGACCAGCCATCATGATCCTCGCGCGTGTAGGTCACGCCGATATTGGTGCGCCGCCCGGCCTCTTGATCGTCAACGCCGGGAAAGCGGGAAAAGGAGAACAGATTGGCCTCGTCAAACTCCACCAGCAGGCTGTCCTCATTGTCGACATCGCGCTCCGTCTCCTCGGCCCAGACAAACTGCACCATCGGCTCCAGGAAATGGGTGGCCCCGGCTGTCTGGCGAAGCATGGGCCAGCGCCACTCCACCGCGCCATAGGACGTAACCTCGGTTGTGTCATTGAAGACGGGGCGGTCATCTTGCTGGACCTGATACCAGTCGGCGCGCAGTTCCGCCGCCCCCGCCAGGATCATGCCGTTGCCTAGAACCCAGTCACGCCGCCAGTCAGCGACGGCCGACAGCCGCGCCACATCCCGCGCCAGCCCGCTATCGGTGAGATCCTCATTGGCACGGCGGTAATATCCGGCGGCCTCGAATTGCAGGGAGGCGATGCCGCCAATATGGTCGGGCACGAAGCGGCGCTCATAGATGGCGTCCCCCACAACCGTCGGCAAGGTGCGGTTGTCTTCGCCGTCCCTCAGCGAGCGGTAGAAGATTAGCTCAGCCCCGATAAATTCGTCGCGCTTCGTGCGGCTGACCTCGATGGCACTGTCGAGCCGGTCTTTGCCGGAATAGTCATATTGCAGCAGGTAGCCGTCATCCGAGGTCGCCTCCACGTCGAAGGTCAGTATGAAATCACGCGGCAGGGCAAAGCTGCCATTTGCAAACACATAGCCCCTCAGGTTCTCGCTGGGCAGCAGGTTGTCATCAGTGACCGCGCCGTTGATCTCGAACGCGCCATAGCTCAGCTTGCGCCGGTAACGCGCCTCAAGCGTGCGCGACCCCCGTGTGGTCAGCCAGGGGGTCAGCGTCAGGTCGGAATGGTCGTCAATGACGTAGAAATAAGGCGTCTTGATCCCGAACCCCAAATCCCCGCTGGAGGCGAATTCCGGCAGCAAGAAGCCGCTGGCGCGTTCAACGGTCGGGTCGGGCAACCGCAGATAGGGCCAATAGAACACGGGCACATCGAGGATGCGGAAACTGGCATTGTCGAAGTAAAGCTGGCGCTCTTCGGCGTCATGGGTGATCTGCTGCGCCCGAATTTCCCAAAAGGGGGTCGGGTGCTCGTCGCAGACCTGGCAGCTGGAGGCGACGGTCTTGTAGAATTGCGTGTAGCGCCCGCCGGTGCGGCGGACCTCATTGGAGGCAAGCTGCAACTGCTCGGAAAACACCACGCGGGCCTGAGACAGGATGCCCTCGCGCAGGTCGCCCGACAACTCGGCATAGCTGGCGATGATCGTGACGTCCTGCCCCTCGATCAGATAGAGCGGGCCATTGACCGTCAACGTATCCGCGGCCCCGTCATAGATGATGGAGGATGCGCGCAGCCGCACCCCGTCCTGCAGCACTTCAACATTGCCCAGCGCCTCAAGCTGCTGGCGCTCGGGGTCAAATGACACGCTATCTGCCACCAGTGAGGCGGTTTGTTGCGCCAGGACCAGTGACGGCGCAAGGATCAGCGCGGCCAGGACAGCGAGGATGCGGATCATGTCAGCCATCCTCCATATGAAAGAGCAGCCCAAGCGACATGAATACCCCTGCCAGCGGAGGCGCCCAGGCGGCGACAATGACCGGGATCTGACCGTTCTCGCCCAGCACCTGCGCAAAGTTGCGCAGGAAATAGATCGAAAACCCCATCAAGATAGCCATCAACACCATCAGCCCTGTGCGGCCAAAGCGGGTATGTCGCATCGTGAACCCCGCACCGATAAGCACCATAGCGGCCAGCAGGATCGGGTTTGCCAGCTCCATATGCAGCCAGACGCGATGTTGCAGCGCCGAGAACCCGGCACGCTCTAGCTGGTGGATGAAGCCCGGAAGTTCCCAGATCGGTATCGCCGAAGGGGAGCCGAAACTGTCGCGGATCTGGTCGCGGGTCAAATCTGACGGCAGAGTGAATTTGGGGTAGAAATTCGAGCTTTCCTCGGCATTGCTGTCTTGCCCGAAGCTCCAGCGCTTGGCCTCTGACAAAGCCCATGCGCCGGGCTCCAGCACGGCCTGCGCGGCGGCGATCCGGTAGGTGGGCTCGCCCATCGGGTCAAAGCCGTAAAACGTGACCCCGACAAATTGCGTGCCATCGAGATTGGAGCGGTCCGCGCGGATCACAACCTGCCCGTTTTCGCTGGCCTGCCGCAGCCAAAGCCCGCGGTCACTGACCGAAAGCGTGTTGGTGTTGCCGGCATAGGCCTGCGATACCAGCTCGAATTGTTTCGACGTCGCAGCCACAATCGGGTTCAGCGCCGCGATGCCCAGCGCACCGAAGAAGAATGCGGTCAGCACCGGCGCAAAGAGCGACCGGATGGCAGAGCGGCCAGAAGCCCGCGTCACCACCATCTCGGAGGTGCGTGCCAGGCCCAGATACAGCATGATGGTCGCCAGAACGGTCAGCAAGGGCAGCATCCGGTACATGGTGGCGGGGGCTTTCAGCAATGCCAGCTCGCCCGCCTCCACCAGCCCCACCACGTCATTGTCAAAGCGGCGCATCTGCTCGACCATGTCGATCAGGTAGACGATCCCGAAAAACACTCCGAACACCAACAGGAAAGCCCGCACGAAGCGGCGGGTGAAATACCAGTCCAGCTTCACGTCGCGGCCCCGCCTTCTTCGGCCAGATCCGGGGCGTCTCGTCGTCGAAATTTGCGCATCTGCGAGGCAAAAAGCAGACAGACGGTGAGAACCGCGCCCGCAGCAGGAGCCAGATAGGCCATCCACCACAGGCTGGCATCGCCGCGGGCGACCTCCTCTGAGGAGTTGGCAATGAGCTGCACGAGGATGATCATCACCACCGCCAGGATCACCTGACGCCAGACCCCGAACCGGGAGAACCCGCCCACCATAAGAGCGGCAAAACCCATCATCGGCACCACAATGGCCAACAAGGATCGCGCCACCCGGTCATGCGCCTCATACAGGAAATCCGGCAACTCGCCTGTGGCCCCGTCCAGATCTTCTTGCGTCGGGTTCAGCAACACGCGCGTCGGAAGCTCCCGCAGGTCGCGAATGCCCGCGCCGCCCTGCCGGATCAGCGCACCGATGTCATAGGCGAAATCTTCAAACTCAATCGTGGTCAGCCGACCCGTGCCCGGACGGTAGGTTTGCGCCAGCCCGTCAAACATCACCAGCCGGGGGCCGGTGTCGCCGCGCACCAGCAAGGCGCGCTCGGCCGTATAGGTCACAACGGCCTTTGGGTCGCGCGCATCTTCGAGAAACAGCTCTTCCATCTCGCCGCGCGTGGTGATGTCGCGCACATAGACGGTGATGCCCGAGGCGGGGTGAATGAACTGGCCCTCTTTCAGGAAACGCGCGGTGATATCGCGTGAGATCTCCGCGCTGCGCCCCGACAAT
>CALFWN010000205.1 GCA_937928335.1 uncultured Litoreibacter sp.
GTGCTTCGCAGCGTGATGTCGGGGCAATCGCTGCGCCATGCGGCGATTTCGTCCAGCGTTTTGGCCCCATGCGCGGGCCGTGCCATGCGCTTCAAAACGTCGGGATGGGCGTGCTGGAACGGGATGTCGAGATAGGGCAGCACCGCGTTATCCGGGTTGGCCATCAGCGGGATCAGCTCGCGCACATGCGGGTAGGGGTAGACGTAATGCAGCCGCACCCATAGCTGATCGGCAGGCGCCAGCCGGCCCAGCGCGCGGGTCAGATCGGTGATATGCGAGCGGACCTCGCCGCCTTTCCAAGGGTTCACGTCATAACGCCGGTCCAGCCCGTAGGCAGAGGTGTCCTGGCTGATCACCAGCAGCTCCCGCACACCGTTTTCCACCAGCTTCTCGGCCTCGCGCAGCACGGCATGGGCGGGCCGGGAGGCCAGCTTGCCGCGCATATCGGGGATGATGCAGAATCTGCATTTGTGGTTACAGCCCTCGGAAATCTTGAGATAGCTGTAATGGCGCGGCGTCAGCGAGACGCCGGTGGCGGGCAAAAGGTCGATAAACGGATCGGGGCTGGGCGGCACCGCTTTGTGAACCGCGTCGAGCACCTGCTCATATTGATGCGGGCCGGTGACCGCCAGCACGGAAGGGTGGGTGCCGCGGATATATTCCTCTTCGGCGCCCAGGCAGCCGGTGACGATGACCCGGCCGTTCTGTGTCAGCGCCTCGCCAATGGCGTCGAGGGATTCGGCCTTGGCCGAGTCGAGAAACCCGCATGTATTGACGATCACCGCCTCTGCTCCGGTGTAATCGGGCGAGATCGCGTAGCCCTCGGCCCGCAGCCGCGTGAGGATGCGTTCGCTGTCCACCAGCGCCTTGGGGCAGCCGAGCGACACCATGCCAATCCGGGGCTGGCCGTCACGCGCGGGGGTGCCAAGCCTGGGTTTCGGCGCGAGGTCGGGGCGGAGGTTGGGCGGGTTCTGAGCCATAGCTGCTCTTACTGCGCCCGGCCCCGGAGGGAAAGTGCCACCTATTCACTCGCGCGGGTGCACAAAGCGCGGAGCAAGTGTGAATTGACCAACCAGCCGCCTGCGCTTGGTTATGCGACGGTGCTGGGCCTGTTCTTTGGGCCGGCTGTATCTGACATGTTCAGCAAGTTTGGAGAGTAAAGATGAAACAGATGATCGCATTGGCCGGCTTTGCGGCCACGGTGACGGCGACGGTGACCGCCACGGGGGCCTCGGCCTCGATTTTCGGGTTCCTGGGCAGCAACGCGCCGATTGTGCGCCCCGCCAGCACCGTGTTGCAGGTGCGCATTGTTCAGGAGGCGAGCACGGTCGAGGAGGTGCAGGGCTTCATCTGCCCCCACGCGCTGGACGAACAGGCACAATCAGAGGAGGACACGGCCCTCGGCGTAGCGGCGCTTGAGTTGCCCGAGGACGCGGATCTTGCCCCGGCAGAGCGGCGGCGGGTGGGAGTACCTGCGGCGCGGACGGCAGGGCTGTTCGAGCCTGCGCGCAGATCGTTGGGCGGAGGTTTTGGGGGATTTGGCGGCTTTGGGGGCTTTGGCGCAGCGCAGGGCATTCAGACACCCGGCGGGGGCTTTCAGCCGCAAGCGGCGTTTCTGAGCGGCTTTGACGCCTTCGGGGCGGGCAGCGCGCTGGCCTTTGGGGATGCCGGGGCCGGGTTTGAGACCGGGTTTGAGGCCGGGTTTGAGACTGCGCTTGCGACGGGGTTTGAAGCCGGGCTTGAGGCTCAGCTTGAGGCCGGTTTTGAAACCGGGTTTGAAACTGGTTTTGAAACTGGGGGCTTCGGGCCGGTCGAGATATCCGTGGGGGTGATAAACACCTTCGCGCCGGGCTCCATTGTGAATGTGGTGGCCAGCGGCAACGCTGTGGCGATTGCCAATCTGGCACTTGCCGGGCCGGGGGAGAGCGGGCTTTTTGCGCAGCTTCCGCAAGGGGTTGGCGCGGTGGCAGCTCAGGAGGTCTCTGCCGTGCCGCTTCCTGCTGCATTGCCGCTGATGCTGCTGGGTCTCGGCGCCCTGGGCGCGGTCTCGCGTGGCCGGAAGCGGGGAAGATCCGCGTCATTGTGACCGTGAAGGCCTCCGGGGCGGCTGCTATACACCGGGGGCCTGGTAGACAATTTCACTGCGACCTAAGTGATTGTTTCCTAAGGCTGAAGCTGACCCTACGTCACTTACGACAATACTGCTTTGTGAATTGCGTAGGAGGGTTTCAAAATGCGATTGAGACGGCGAAGCCGGGCGTTCCGGCTTCATTTTGTACACACTTAACGAGGGACGGGTATGAAAACTCTACTCACAACCACACTCCTTTCGGTCGGACTTGCTGGCGGCGCATTTGCGTCGACGTTCGACTTCAATGATGCTGCTTTGCAGGATACGTTGGTGGATCGGGTCACAACAAGTGATGGCGCGATCACAGCGACGCTGGATGTCTTTGCAAACCGCAACCGCACCAACCGTGGTCGGAACCGGGTGCATGAGGCGTTGATCTTCGACACTGAAAACGGTGCTGATCGCGACCGCGACCTGCAAAGCGGTTTTATCCGCGATGGCGGCTCTGATCTGTCTTTCGCAGGTGGCGTGCTGGCCATCTCGGAAAACGACCTGAGCGCGGGCGATCTGCCGGATGACAATGGCAATGGTGGGACGATCACGTTCAACTTCCTGCAAGCCATCAACTTCACAGGCTTCTCGATCTATGACGATGCGTCGATCACTGTGACCGCCAACAATGGTGCGTCCTAC
>CALFWN010000206.1 GCA_937928335.1 uncultured Litoreibacter sp.
CCCCCGCGAGCTGCGCCACGGCTTCAAGATGCCGTTTCGGATTGGACCAAAACAATTCGTCGATTTCGCGTTGCATCCTCGCTGGTCTCTGAGCGCTTTGTTTCACGGCAAGCCGCAGATGGCGAATTTCCAGATGCCGGGATTTGAGTTTGACCGAACCGAAAGCCGTGCGCGGGCGGATTGGGAGACGCTCAACCGGATGCGCGACGCGTGGCCCGGAAAGCTGGTCGTGAAAGGCGTGTTGAACCCCGATGATGCGGTGGCCTTGAAAGAGCAAGGCGTGGACGCCATTCAGGTCTCAAGCCACGGGGCACGGCAATTGGAAAGCGCACCGTCACCCTTCTTGATGCTGCCCGAGATACGCGCGGCGGTGGGCCCGGATTTTCCGCTGTTCTTTGACAGCGGGTTGAGGTCCGGGGAGGACGTGCTGAAAGCGCTGGGAAACGGCGCTGACTTCACCTTCTTTGGGCGTATTCTGCAATTTGGCCTCGCCGCGGGCGGCGAGGCGGGGCTGACCCAGCTTTGGGATGTGTTGAGCGATGAGCTGAGCATCGCTATGGCCCAAACCGGCATCACCGATCTGACGCGGGATTGAATGAAAAAGGCCCGCTCAGGTGAGCGGGCCTTTTCAAATTCGGTGCTATGCAGCTTAACGCTTGGAGAACTGGAAGCTCTTGCGCGCTTTTGCTTTACCGTATTTCTTCCGTTCAACGACACGGCTGTCACGGGTCAGGAAGCCCGCCGCTTTCAGCGCGCCGCGCAAGCTGGGATCATACAGTTGCAGCGCTTTGGAAATGCCGTGCTTGACCGCGCCAGCCTGACCAGACAGACCGCCGCCTTTGACGGTGGCCATCACGTCGAACTGATCCTCGGTGCCAGACACTGTGAAGGGCTGGCGCAGGATCATCTGCAGAACGGGGCGGGCAAAATATGTGTTTTGCTCTTTGCCGTTCACTGTGACCTTGCCGGAGCCGGGCTTGATCCAGACGCGGGCGATTGCGTCTTTACGTTTGCCGGTTGCATAGGCGCGGCCCAGCGCGTCCCGGACGGGCTCGCGGGTGATTGCAGCAGATACGGTTTCGGCAGCGGATGGTGCGTCCGACAGCTCGGTGGTGTCGACGACATCTTTCAGGTCGTCGAGGGATTTTACTTCATCAGCCATCTTTATGCGCTCCGCGTATTTTTCGGGTTCATGGCTTTCACGTCCAGAACCTCAGGAGATTGTGCTTCATGCGGGTGATCCGCCGACGCGTAGACGCGCAGGTTTGTCATTTGCTGACGCGACAGCGGGCCGCCGGGCAACATGCGTTTGACCGCGTTGACCACCACACGCTCGGGATGTGCGCCATCCAGAATTTGCTGCTTGGTGCGCGACTTGATCCCGCCGGGATGGCCCGTGTGCCAGTAGAAGTTCTCTTCGCGCTTCTTGCCGGTCATCTGGATTTTGTCAGCGTTGATGATGATCACGTTGTCGCCCATATCCATGTGCGGCGTGAAAGAGGGCTTATGCTTGCCACGCAGGCGCATAGCCACGATCGAGGCAAGACGGCCCAGAACAACGCCTTCAGCGTCGATCAGAATCCATTTCTTGTCGATATCGCTTGGTGTAGCGGTAAAGGTTTTCATGGGTGTTCCTCAGAATCTTTGAACCGCAGGCACATGCCAGGCGGGATTGCTGTGTTCTAAGGGTTTTACGCATACAGTCAACGCCTATCGTCAGGCGTTTTTACAGTAAAAACAATAAGTTAAAAATAAGGTATCTATTTACCCCACTTGCTATACTCCTGTCGGAGGAATGGAGTAGGTCAGCGAGGCTCGGGCAACGGGTTTGTCAGGGGTGCCTTCCGAGAACAACCTGCCTTCGGTGACCGCCAGGCTGCGCCCGAGCTTCAACAGCTCCATCCGGCAAATCAGCCGCCCGGGTGCGGGTTTGCGCATGAAGTCGATGGAGCAATTGGTGGTGACGGCCAATGCCACCGGGCCGAGCTGTGACAGAATGCAGAAATAGGCGCAGACATCGGCCAGCGCGAACATTGACGGCCCGGAGACGGTTCCGCCGGGGCGAAGATGTTTCTCGGACGCCGATAGGGCCATCGACACATGCGTTTCCGTCACCTCGACAAAGTCGAAATCATCGGCGGCCTGCGTGAAGTCACGCGCGAGGAAGTCCCGCAGGTCTTCGGCTGTCATTTTCAGCGTCATGCTTCCCTCCAATGATGAACTTGGTCTAGTTTGTCGCAGAAACAGAGGAAGCTGCAAGATGAGTGATGACCTGCTGCTGCGTGACGACCGAGACGGGGTGGTCTGGCTCACCATGAACAACCCCGCCAGGCTGAACGCGCTGTCGGATGAGATGTTGGCGGCGCTGCAAGACAGTTTTGAGACGATTGCTGAGGATGCCGAAGTCAAGGCCGTCGTACTTCGCGGCGCTGGCAAGGCGTTTTGCGCGGGCCATGATTTGCAGCAGATGACACAGGCCCGTCAGTCAGAAGACGGTGGGGTGGCCGCCTTTGGCGGCCTGTTTGAACGCTGCGCGACAATGATGATGACGATCCAGAAACTGCCCCAGCCGGTGATTGCGTCTGTGCACGGCATAGCAACGGCGGCAGGGTGCCAGCTGGTTGCCTCCTGCGATATGGCGGTGGCTGAACGGGGAACGCGGTTTGGGGTAAACGGGGTCAATATCGGGCTGTTCTGCTCTACCCCGATGGTAGCCCTATCCCGCAACATTCATGCCAAACAGGCATTTGAGATGCTTGTCACCGGGGCGTTCGTGGATGCGGAACGTGCCCGGGAGCTGGGGCTGGTGAGCCGTGTCGCAGATGATCTTGAGGCGGAAACCTCAGAGCTTGCAGCACTGGTTGCAAGCAAGCTCGGCTCTGCGGTCAAGATCGGCAAACGGGCCTTCTATCAACAGCTGGAGATGGGCCTGTCTGATGCGTATCGGTTCACGGGGCGTGTGATGGTCGAGAATATGCAGGACCGGGACACGGAGGAAGGCATTGCGGCGTTCCTGGAGAAACGACCACCGGATTGGCAAACCTAGCTGCCGAGAATCTTGCGGACGTAATTTTGTGTTTCTTTATAGGGCGGCACGCCATTGTGCTTTTCCACAGCGCCGGGGCCTGCATTATAGGCGGCCAGTGCCAAACGCCAGCTGCCAAACTTGCGATACATTTTCTTGAGGTAGCGTGCGCCGCCCTCGAGGTTCTGGTTGGGATCGTTTGGGTTCACTTTCAACGCACGCGCGGTTTGCGGCATCAATTGCGCCAGCCCAATCGCCCCTTTGTTGGAGCGCGCGCGCGGGTTGAAGCCGCTTTCTTGTTGCACGAGCCGCAGGAACAAATCTTCCGGGATTCCGTGTTTGCGTGCAGCCGCCTTTGCCGTGTTGAGGTAGACCCCGCGATAAGACCCACGGTAGCGTGGCACGCTTGTCTGGATCAGGGCGGCTTTTGGCTTGCCCGGCTGGTAACGCGTAGAGCTGCGATATTGCGAGGACAGGCGTCCATCAAGCAGGCGGGCCTGGCTTTGGAAAATACTCTCGCGGGCTGAGGAGGAGCCTGATCCTGTCACGTTTTGCGCAGTTGCTGATACGGGCGCCGAAAGCCCCACGGCCAGCGCGATACCTACCAAAACTCGCATGATCCCCCACCCAAACAACGCAACATTGCGAGGCAATATAGCGAGAAATCAGAAATGAACCAGTGCTTGTTGTTTGTGGCCCGCAGATTTGCCAGTTATTAACCATCAACGGGTCAGGGTGGCTGGCCATTTTCTAGAATCAGGGAGACGCCATATGGCTGGTTCGGTCAACAAAGTCATTATCATCGGCAATCTGGGCCGCGACCCTGAGGTGCGCACGTTTCAGAACGGTGGCAAAGTGTGCAACCTGCGCATTGCCACGTCGGAGACGTGGAAAGACAAAAACTCGGGCGAGCGCCGTGAGCGCACGGAATGGCACTCTGTTGCGATCTTCTCCGAACCGCTGGTCCGCGTGGCCGAGCAATATCTCAAGAAAGGGTCGAAGGTATATATCGAGGGCCAGCTTGAAACCCGCAAATGGCAGGACCAGTCCGGGCAAGACCGCTATTCAACCGAAGTCGTCTTGCGGCCCTATACGTCTACGCTGACCATGCTTGATGGTCGCGGTGAAGGTGGTGGCGGCGGTGGTAGCTATGGCGGCAGCCAGGGCGGTGGATATGGCGGCGATGATATGGGCGGCAGCTCTGGCGGTGGTTACGGCGGTGGCCAAGGGGGCGGCGGTCAAGGCAGCTCCAGCGATCTGGATGACGAGATCCCATTCTAGAACCCGCTTGGGGACTTGCCCTGAAAAGCTAATCGTTTCAGACTATCCTTGGACGTAAGGCCGGGGATTTTTCGCTATAGCATCATCGCTCGATACTGAGGCCAAGCGTGGCCTGCTGCTGGTCTCTCCAACAGCCGTTTACGTTTTGTTGTTGCTGGCAGCCCCGTTGGCTGCTGTGGTGGCGTTCAGCTTCTGGACGCAGGATTTCCTGACCATTGACCGCACGTTGACGCTGAATAATTACCGCGAGGCGTTCAGTGACCCGATCTACCGCACGCTGATGGGGCGGTCGCTGTTGATTTCGGGCGTCGTAACCGTGGTTACGGTGGTGCTGGCCTTCCCGATCGCCTATTTCGTGTCCTTCTATGTCGCGCCGTCGCGCAAGGCGCTCTGGATATTTCTGATCACGATCCCTTTCTGGACCAGCTACCTGTTGCGGGTCTTTTTGTGGAAAGTCATTCTTGGCTTTAACGGGGTTTTCAATTCCGGGCTCATGTCGCTTGGGATTATCGACGAGCCGATCACCTTTATCCTATACAATGCCAATGCGGTGGTGATCACGCTGGCCCATGCCTTTGCGCCCTTCACCATCCTTCCAATCTATGTGGCGCTGGAGAAGATCGACCGCTCGCTGCTGGAGGCCTCACGCGATCTGGGCGAGAACCGTATGACCACATTCTTCCGGGTGACCCTGCCACTGGCGATGCCCGGCGTGATTGCGGCGACACTGATCGTTTTCATCCCGACCATCGGGGATTATGTGACCCCCCGGCTGGTGGGTGGGCCGAACGGGTTGATGATCGCAAATATGATTCAAACCCAGTTCCTGAAGCTGAACAATGCGCCGATGGGGGCGACGCTGGCGGTGCTGGCAATGTGCGCAGTCACCGCGATCTCGCTGATTTTCGTGTTCTTCAACCGGAGGTATCTGCGATGAAGGGTGGCTGGCTGCGGGTCTATGCAATCACCTATCTGGTGTTTCTGTATCTTCCGGTGATCTTGCTGCCGCTCTTTGCGTTTAATGACGGCACGGTCATGGCCTTTCCGCTGAAAGGGTTCACCACCCAGTGGTTTGTGCAACTGGCCGGTATCGAGGCTTTGCATGGCGCGCTGTTCAACTCGGTTTTCATCGCCAGCATAACCGCAAGCCTTTCGGTGCTT
>CALFWN010000207.1 GCA_937928335.1 uncultured Litoreibacter sp.
ATTAAAGCCCACCGTGTTGTAGAACCCCGCCGTCTCCGTGGCCATCTGGCGAAACCGCATCATCCCCTCATAGCTGTCATGAAACCACCAGGGCGGCCCCAGCTTCAGCGCCGGGTAGACCCCGGCCAGAGGTGCAAGCTCGCGGGCATAGCTGGTTTCATCCAGCGTGAAGATGATCAGGCTCAGCCGGGCATCGCGCCCGACCGCGTTCAGCAAGGGGCGCAGCGCGGTCACATAATCGGTCCGCGTCGGAAGATCGAACCCTTTGTCGCGGCCAAAATCGGCGAACACTTGGGCATTGTGGTTGCGCAGCGACCCCGGATGCAGTTGCAGCACCAGCCCGTCCTCAAGGCTCATACGCGCCATTTCCGTCAGCATATGCCCGCGAAACTCCTCTGCCTCCTCATCGGAGCACCGCCCGCGCAACGCCTTGTCAAACAGGCGCGCGGCCACATCCACGGGCAAATCCTGTGTGCGCGCGGTCGGATGTCCGTGATCGCTGGCCGTGGCGCCGCAGCCTTTGAAAAACGCGCGGCGGCTGCGATGCGCGGCCAGATAGCCTGCCCATGTCGTGCTGTCCTCGCCCGTGATCTCCCCAAACCGGACGACATTCTCGGCGAAGCCTTCAAAATCGGGGTCGATCACCGCATCCGGCCGGTAGGTCGGGATCACCCTGCCCCGCCAGCCGCTTTGCGCGATGATCTTGTGCCAGGACAAATCATCCAAAGCGCTGTCGGTCGTGGCGAGCGCCTCAATGCCAAACTGCTCAAAAAGCGCGCGCGGCAGGAATGCAGGCTCCGCCAGTTTCCCGGCGATCACATCGTAATGCGCATCCGCATTGTCTTCCGACAAACGCGAGGACAGGCCAAAGACACCCTCAAACGCATGGTCCAGCCACAATCGCGACGGGGTGCCCCGAAACAGGTGGTAATGCTTGGCAAACAGGCGCCAGATCTGGCGTGGGTCCTGCTCGACCTTGCCGCCATCGGCACGCGGCACGCCCAGCGCCTCCAGTGGGACGCCTTGCGAATGCAGCATCCGAAACACGTAATGATCCGGCGTGATAAACAATGCGGCGGGGTCGGGAAATGGCGTATTTTCGGCAAACCAGCGCGGATCGGTATGCCCGTGCGGGCTGAGGATCGGCAGATCCCTGATTTCGGCATAAAACGCCCTGGCCAATCCCCGCTCTTTTGGGGGGCTTGGAAACAGGCGGTCGTCACTCAGCAATGTCATTCTGCCTCCCCAAGGCCCCTTGGTGGCGCGCTGCGGCCCCTGCCCTTTACCCCTTGATAGTCAGGAAAACATCATGCTGGCCAGCGACATCTGAACACGCCCAAACCGGCAATCCCTGCGCTGTGACGCATAATGGTTAATTTTCCCCCTAGACTCCTCGACAGGTAGGGTATGTCGCATTAGTGTTAACGCTGCCGCAAAAATAAAAGAAACACCAAAATGTCATCTCTTCTTGTGTTGAATGGGCCCAATCTGAACCTTCTGGGCACCCGGCAACCTGATATCTATGGTCGAGTGACGCTCGACGATATCGAAAAGATGTGTCGCAGCTATGCCAAGCAGAAAGGCGTGGGCCTTGAGTTCGCGCAGTCGAACCATGAGGGCGCGCTGGTCGATCATCTGCACGCGGCCAAAGGCACCCATGATGCTGTGATCTTCAATGCCGGCGCCTATACGCATACCTCTGTGGCGTTGATGGACGCGGTGTCCTCCGTAGGCCTGCCGGTGATCGAGCTGCATTTGTCCAATGTCCATGCCCGCGAAGCGTTCCGGCACAAATCATTCCTCGCCCCGGTGGCGCTTGGGATCATCAGCGGCTTTGGGGCCCGTGGCTACACGCTGGCGATTGATGCAGCGCTGAGCCATCTGGGGGCAGAGCCATGATCGACGCCTATCTGCACAAGATGACCGACGCCAACACGATTGAGGCGGCCTGGGACGTTCACACCGCGAAAATGAACGAATACGGCTTTGACCGCCTGCTCTATGCCTATACCCGCTTCGGGTCCGGCTCCTCGCTGGGCGATTTGCAGGACGCGCTGATCCTGACCAATCAGGACCCGGCCTATGTGGATGAATTCATTGGCCAGGGCATGTATTCCAAAGGCCCGATGGTGGCCTGGGCCTCCGAGAATACCGGCTCGTGCAGCTGGAACATGATCCGCGAGCAGATCGCGGCGGGTCAGGTCACGCCCGACATGATGGAGGCAATGGCGCTCAACCAGCGGATGAATGTCGTGGCGGGCTACACGATCAGCTTCCACGAGGTCTCCTTGCGGGCCAAAGGCGCGATTGGGTTATGCGCCCGCGACGGGATGACGCAGGCCGATGTGGATGACCTCTGGGCCGAAAGCGGGTCAGAGATCGAGCTGGCCAATAAAATTCTGCACCTCAAAGTGGTGCAGCTGCCCCATACAACAGGCCAAAGGCGGCAATTGACCGCGCGGCAACGCGAGGTGCTGGAATGGGTGGCGGATGGCAAAACCATTCAGGATACAGCAACAATCATGGGGTTGAACCCTGCGACTGTTGAGAAACACCTGCGGTTGGCGCGCGAGTCCCTTGACGTTGACACAACCGCTCAGGCCATCCTCAAGGCGTCATCGCAAAATCAGTTCTTCCTGATTGAGCGCTGATTCTGAGTTTCTTAACAAAAGGTTAACGGCAAAGGTAAGGTTTACCTTACTTTGCATTTACGCGGCTTTTACTTAATTTTTAAGACGTTCCGTGAGTGGTGGCTTTTTGCCATGGGACTTTCGTCGGACTGCGTATTCCCGGATTTAAAGGAAAATGCGCGTTCGATCCGGACTTTCCGGAAAGCCGTCCATTGGGTCTATTTCGACCTTTTGGGCGGCACCTTTCACACCACAGCCCCAAGTCCCCAGCTCCCCAGCATGAACCTTGGGATGTGTGGTCTGAAAAAAACGGCGTTGAGGGATACCTCAACGCCGTTTCAATTTTCAGCAGGTCCTGGGGCCGTGTTACCCTTTCAGGGCAGCGGCCACCTCTTCTGCGAAGTTCTCTTCTTTCTTCTCGATGCCTTCGCCGACTTCCAAGCGCACAAACCCGGTGATCTCGACGCCAGCTTCCTTGGCAGCAGCACCCACGGTCAGGTCCGGGTTCACAACGAAGGACTGGTTCAGCAGCGTGACCTCAGCCATGTATTTCTTCATCCGGCCCACGATCATCTTTTCGATCACAGCCTCCGGCTTGCCGCTTTCACGGGCAATATCCATCTGAACCTGCTTCTCTTTCTCGACCATAGCCGGGTCCAGATCCGCCTCCGACAGCGAGGCCGGGTTCACAGCCGCGACATGCATCGCCACCTGCTTGCCAAACGCCTCATTGTCGCCTGACAGCGCAACCAGCACGCCGATCTTGCCCATGCCAGCGGTCGCGGCATTATGCACGTAGGACACGACAGAGCTGCCCTCCAGACGCGCCATGCGACGCACGGACATGTTTTCGCCAATCGTCGCAACCTTGTCGGTCACCACGGCTTCAACGGATTTGCCGCCCATATCGGCGGCTTTCAATGCATCCACGTCAGACACGCCCAGTGCGACCTTGGCAATGCCGGCAACCATCTCCTGGAACTCGGCATTCTTGCCGACAAAGTCGGTCTCCGAATTCACCTCGACAGCAACGCCGACGCCGCCATCCGTGTTCACGGCAACCAGACCTTCCGCCGCCGTGCGGCCGGATTTCTTGGCAGCTTTCGCCAGACCTTTGGTGCGCAGCCAGTCCACGGCGGCCTCCATGTCGCCGCCGCTTTCGGTCAGCGCCTTTTTTGCATCCATCATGCCTGCGCCTGTGCTGTCGCGCAGTTCTTTCACCATTGCAGCGGTAATCGCCATCTCATGGATCTCCTGTGATTTGTGTTTCACCCCCGAAGGCAAGATCTGGCCCCGCCTTCGGTCGCTGGTTGTTCAGCTTTATTCCGCTTTGGCGTCTTCCGCCGCAGGTGCCGCTTCCGCTGCCGGAGCCTCCTCGGTCGCAGGTGCGGCTTCGGCAACCGCTTCCTCAACGGGCGCTTCTTCCATCGCACCCAGATCAACACCGGCAGAGCCCATCTGCGCCTGCATCCCGTCCAGCGCCGCGCGGGCGACCAGATCGGTGTATAGCGCGATTGCGCGTGACGCGTCGTCATTGCCCGGGATCAGGTAGTCAATCCCGTCAGGGGAGCAGTTGCTGTCCACAACCGCAATCACCGGAATGCCCAGCTTCTTGGCTTCGGCAATGGCAAGGTCTTCCTTGTTCACGTCGATGACGAACAGCAGGTCAGGCGTGCCGCCCATCTCGCGGATACCGCCCAGCGAGGCCTGCAATTTGCCCTG
>CALFWN010000208.1 GCA_937928335.1 uncultured Litoreibacter sp.
TGGCCGAAACCCATTCAGAAAAAGATTTTGAAAGGCGAGAAACCGTCGGTCAAACGCCCCGGCGAAGAGCTGGAACCGGTGGATCTGGAAGCTATCCGCGCGCAGCTGTCGGGCGAGCTGGACGGCAAGGAGATCGATGACGAGGATCTCAATGGCTACCTGATGTATCCCAAAGTGTTTCTTGATTATATGGGCCGCCACCGGGTTTACGGCCCCGTGCGCACCCTGCCGACGCATACGTTCTTTTACGGGATGAGCCCCGGCGAAGAGATCAGCGCCGAGATAGACCCCGGCAAGACGCTTGAAATCAGGATGCAGGCCCGCTCCGCCACCAATGCCGATGGTGAGGCGAAGGTGTTTTTCGAGATCAACGGCCAGCCCCGCACCATCCGGGTGCCCGACCGCAAGATCGCCTCTGCCGTGGCGAAGATGGCCAAGGCCGAGGCGGGCAACCCCGACCATATCGGCGCGCCGATGCCAGGCGTTGTGGCCACGGTTGCAGCCAAGGCCGGCCAGAAGGTGAAGGAGGGCGATCTGTTGCTGACCATCGAGGCCATGAAAATGGAGACCGGCATTCACGCCGAGCGCGACGCGGTGGTGAAGGCGGTCCATGTCACCCCCGGCGGCCAGATCGACGCCAAGGACCTGCTGGTTGAGCTGGAGTGATCCAAATGTGCCCGCTGCCCGCGGGCGCGTGATGCCCCTCGCTTGCGCTCGGGATGTGGGGGGCTCCGCCCCCGCTCCCTTCGGTCGCGCCCCCGGAGGTATTTTTGAAGCAGTGATGGGAGGGCGCCCGCGACATGGCTGACGCGATGACCAAGTTTCTGGTGTTTTCAGACCTGCATCTGGTGGAGGATGGCGGCGATATCATCGGGTTGGACCCGCTGCTGCAATTCTGCGAAGGGCTTGCCCATGCGATGTCGCTTCATCCCGATGCCAGCCGTCTGGTGCTGCTTGGTGACCTGACCCATCATGGGCGCGTGGCGCAATATGAGCGGCTGCGCGCGGCACTTGACGGCCTGACGCTGCCGGTGAGCTTTCTGCTTGGCAATCATGACATGCGTGCCAATTTTTGCAGCGTTTTCCCGCAGGCGGAGGTGACCGCGCAGGGCCATGTTCAGCAGATGGTCGAGATCGGCCCGGCCTGCCTGATCAGCCTGGATACGCTTGATGATGATCCCCGCCCGCTGCATTCGGGCAGGTTGGATCCTGCCCGGCTGATCTGGCTGGAAGATGCGCTGGCACAGGCTGCGGGGCGTCCGGTCTGTCTGGCGCTGCACCACCCGCCTTTTGCCACCGGCTTTACCGGCATGGACGCGATTGCGCTGCAGGAGCCCGGCCCGTTGCTGGCGCTGCTGCACGCCTATCCCGGCCCCGTCCAGATGCTGTGCGGCCATGTGCATCGCACGATCTCGGGCCATGTGGGCGGGCTGCCTTTCTCGGTCTTCAAATCCCCCTGCCACCAGATGCCGATGCGGCTGGGCGAGGAGGGCTCTGCGCATTCCGTGGCGGAGCCGGGCGCTTACGGCATTGTGCTGGTCTCCCGCGACGCTGTGGTGGTTCATAGCGAGGATTTCACCATTGCGGCCGCCGCCACCCCCACCGGGGACATCACTTCGGCTTGAAATAGCACGCGACACGCCTTGAGACTGGCGCGAGGCGCGCATAGGTTTCCACCCATATGTTCCATGCAAAGGACCTCTTCATGACATCGCCCTTCCCATTCGCCCTGCCTGCCCTTTTGCGTGACGCGCATGACACTGGCGGAGGTCAGGGCAAGGGTTTGGGCGATCTGCCGGAATGGGATCTGAGCGATCTGTACCCGGCCCCCGACGCCAAAGAGTTCAAGCGTGACATGGACTGGCTAGAGAAGGCCTGCGCCGATTTCGCCGCCGATTACGAAGGCAAGATGGCCGGGCTTGGCGCGGGCGGCCTGCTGGATTGCGTGCTGCGTTACGAGAAGATCGAGGCCGTGACGGGCCGCATCATGTCTTTTGCGGGGCTGCGCTATTACCAGAACACCACCGACGCGGACCGGGCGCAATTCATGGCCAATGCGCAGGACAAGATCACCACCTACACCACCCCGCTGGTCTTCTTCTCGCTGGAGCTGAACCGGATTGACGACGCGGTGCTGGATGGATGGCTGGCTGAGAATGCCGATCTGGGCCGCTACAAGCCCGTCTTTGAGCGCCTGCGCGCCATGAAGCCCTACCAGCTGTCGGATGAGCTGGAGAAATTCCTGCATGACCAATCCACCGTCGGCGCGGCGGCGTGGAACCGGCTGTTTGACGAAACCATTGCCGGGCTGAGTTTCACCGTGGACGGCGACGCGCTGAACATCGAGGGCACGCTGAACCTGCTGACCGACCCCGACCGCGCCAGACGCGAGGCGGGTGCGCGGGAATTGGCACGGGTGTTTGGCGACAACGTCAAGCTGTTTGCGCGTGTGCATAACACGCTGGCGAAAGAGAAAGAGATCGAGGATCGCTGGCGCGGGATGCCTGCGCCTCAGACCGGGCGCCATCTGTCCAACCATGTCGAGCCCGAGGTGGTCGAGGCGCTGCGCAACGCCGTGGTCGCGGCCTACCCCAAGCTGTCGCATCGCTATTACGAGCTGAAACGCAAATGGCTGGGGCTGGATGTGATGCAGGTCTGGGACCGCAACGCCCCGCTGCCGATGGAGGACCCGACGCTGGTGCATTGGGACGCCGCACAAGCCACCGTGCTGGAGGCCTATGCCGATTTTGCGCCCGAGATGGCAGAGATCGCCAAGCCGTTTTTCACCGATGGCTGGATTGATGCCGCCGTAAAGCCAGGAAAAGCGCCGGGCGCATTCGCGCATCCCACGGTGACGGAGGTGCATCCTTACGTGATGCTGAACTATCTGGGCAAGCCGCGCGACGTGATGACCTTGGCGCATGAGCTGGGTCACGGCGTCCATCAGGTGCTGGCGGCGGGGCAAGGCGAGATGCTCAGCTCCACCCCGCTGACGCTGGCCGAAACGGCCTCGGTCTTTGGCGAAATGCTGACCTTCCGCAAGATGCTTGGGCAGGCAGAGACGCAGGAGCAGCGCAAGGTGATGCTGGCGGGCAAGGTCGAGGACATGATCAACACGGTCATCCGCCAGATCGCGTTTTACGATTTCGAATGCAAGCTGCATGAGGCGCGCGGCAAGGGCGAGCTGACGCCAGACGAGATCAACGCGCTGTGGATGTCGGTGCAGGCCGAAAGCCTCGGGCCTGCCTTCGAATATATGGACGGCTACGAGACCTTCTGGGCCTATATCCCGCATTTCGTGCACTCGCCGTTTTATGTTTATGCCTACGCCTTTGGCGACGGGTTGGTGAACGCGCTTTATGCGGTTTACGAGGAAGGCGACGCCGATTTTCAGGACAAGTATTTCGAGATGCTCAAGGCGGGCGGCTCCAAGCATCACAAGGAGCTTCTGGCCCCGTTTGGCCTCGACGC
>CALFWN010000209.1 GCA_937928335.1 uncultured Litoreibacter sp.
CCACGCCCCTTCAGATGTCACGCTTGTGGTTTCAAGTGTCTTGGAAGAAAGGACCTTACTCGTCATATCACTCTGCAACATGGTGGTTCCGGAAGTCTTCAAAACTTTGACGAAAATCTTCCGGATGACGAAGCTCTTAAAAAAGAGTATAATGTCAATCGCAGACACATCCTTAAGCAACACGAAGAAACGGACTTTGGAGGGGTTTACAATTTCCCCACAAATGACTTGAATGATCCCGACGAAATAAAACGACACCTGGATTATATCTACTCAAAAAGTGAAAAGTCATTTCGGATCAATGTTGCTGCAGGGCTCATCTTACGTGACATCGCCAACAACGAAATGCGCTACTTCATACCGTACACAAACGAGTACGTTATGCCACAGCTAGAAACTATCACAAAGCCGTCTGACGTTGACCGAGTGGTGAGCAAACTTAAAAACATTGATATTCGAGAGCACGTAAACTCAATCAAGCCCAAAAGCTCTCTGAAACCCTTTTTTGTCACAAACTTAGTGTATTATGTTTACAATACTAATTATCCTCTGGGGTGCGAAACATTACAAATACCGGATGTCATTAAGAAAAAACGTTCGATCCTTACGCTTCAAAAATTTCGGGGGGTTCAGTTTGATGACAATCTGTGCATATTCCGGTGCTTGTATTATTTCCGCCATAAAACGATATCATCAATTGGAGTAAATGCGCTCTTCCACAACTGGTGTGACCACAAAAACATTGCCCCAAATGTTCAAAAATTCAAAGGGGTAAATTTAAAAGATCTTGTGGAATTTGAGAATCTCTTCCATACAAACATCAACGTTTTTGAGATGGACCTTGTTACTGAGTTTGTAACACCCATTCACCTTTCACAAAAAAGAAACCCACAAACTATGTACATGAATGTGTACAAAAACCACCTGTCACTAGTTACCAACTTTGCTGCATACGCAAAGCGATTCACATGCTCAAAATGTTCGCGTCATTTTGTTCGGTTGGACAACATGCGACGTCATCAAAAGTCGTGTTCTGATAACTTACGTTTTCGATACAAAGGCGGTTACAAAGAAAAACCTACCAATATCTTTGAAGACCTCAAGACTTTTGGTGTACTTGCCCACAGACAAAGCAGTGGCCACACTGACGACAGAGGGTTCTACAACGCCCGCCGCCCGAGAGCCGGAAACCGCAGAGGTTGCGCCGCTCCTGTTTCCCGAGGTTAACGTCGCCACGCTGGACGTCACCCCGATCACGCCGCTCCAGCCTGACCCCGCCCCGCTGGCAGAGCCTGAGGCCCGGCTGATCAATATCGCCGTCACCGCACAAGACGCCGCACAAGATACGGCGCAGGACACAGCCCTTTATACCGGGCTGGCCACGCAAAGCCTCCAGACCGGCACCCAACGCGCCACAGCCCCCGCAACGCCCTCCAATGGGGAGGGGGAAATCTGGACCGTCACCGGCAATACCGTGAACCTGCGGACCGAGGCCGGCACCTTTGGCGCGGTGATCGGCCAGACCCGCCGCGGCGACAGCGCAGAGGTGATAGAGCTGCTCGACAATGGCTGGGCGCGGGTCTTCATCCTCGAAAGCGGGCTTGAGGCTTTCATGTCAGCAGACTTCCTGCGCCGCGAGCAGGGCTAAGAACGGTTTTGCATCCCGGCCCCACTTCGCGTAGCCAAACTGCATGACACAAAAATCCATTCTGATCACAGGCTGCTCTTCCGGCATCGGCTATGACGCGGCGCTCACCTTGAAAAACCGTGGCTGGCGGGTCTTTGCAACCTGCCGCGCGCAGGCCGATTGCGACAGGCTGCAGGGCGAGGGCTTTGAAAGCTTCGTGCTGGACTACACCGACCAGCCCAGCATGGAGGCCGCCTTGGCCACCTGTCTGGAACGCACCGGCGGCACGTTGGATGCGCTGTTCAACAACGGCGCTTACGGCATTCCGGGCGCGGTCGAAGACCTGCCCACCGACGCGCTGCGCACCATTTTCGAGACCAATCTCTTTGGCTATCACGAGCTGACCCGGCTGGTGCTGCCGGTGATGCGTGCGCAGGGCCACGGCCGTATCCTGAACTGCTCCTCCGTTCTGGGCTTCGCGACGCTGCCCTGGCGCGGGGCCTATAACAGCACGAAATTCGCGATGGAGGGGCTGACCGACACCCTGCGCATCGAGATGCGCGACACCCCCATCCATGTGGTGCTGATCGAGCCGGGCCCGATCACCTCGAAGATCCGGCAGAACTCGATCCCGCATTTCGAGAAATGGATCAACTGGCAGGCCTCCCCGCGCAAGGCGCATTACGAGGCAACGCTGATCGACCGGCTCTACAAGGATAACGGCCCCGACCCGTTCGAGCTGCCCGCCTCCGCTGTCAGCGCCAAGGTGGTGCACGCGCTCGAAAGCGCCCGGCCCCGGCCCCGCTACTTCATCACGACGCCCACCTATATGATGGCCGCCCTGAAACGGCTGCTGCCAACCCGCGCAATGGATGCGGTTCTGGCTAAAATTTGACTCAACCATTCGCTTTTGCCCGCCATCCGGCTACATGCTGGCTATAGGTAAATTCAGGGATCGTTTCACATGGCCAATGACCCGCTCTTTCTTATCGTGGCAGGCGCCTGTCTGGCGGTGCTGATCATCCTGCTGATCGGCATTGGCGGCTTCGCCAAGGGCGGTGACTTCAACCGCAAACACGCCAACCGCCTGATGCGCTACCGCATCTATGCGCAGGCTCTGGCCGTGCTGCTGATCCTTGCCTTTGTATTCATCCGTCGATTGGGAGGGTCCTGACCCGTGGTTGTGCTGAACAAAATCTATACACGCACCGGCGATGCCGGGGAGACCGCGCTGGGCAATGGCAGCCGGGTCGCGAAACACGCGATGCGGGTCACAGCCTACGGCACGGTGGATGAGACCAACGCCACCACCGGGCTGGCGCGGCTGCACGCCACAGGCCAGATGGACACCCAGCTTGCCGCCATCCAGAACGACCTCTTTGATCTGGGCGCCGATCTCTGCCGCCCCGATATGGACAAAGACGCACAGGCCGAATACCCGCCCCTGCGCATGACCTCTGGTCAGGTAGACCGGCTTGAGGCCGAGATCGACGCAATGAATGACGCGCTGGAGCCCTTGCGGTCCTTCATCCTGCCCGGTGGCTCCGCGCTGGCCGCGCATCTGCACCTGTGCCGCACCGTATCACGCCGGGCGGAGCGGCTTTGCGTGGAGCTTGCCTCCACGGAAACCGTCAACGAGGCCGCCGTGAAATACCTCAACCGCCTCAGCGACTGGTTCTTCGTGGCCTCCCGCATCGCAAATAATGACGGCAAGGATGACGTGCTCTGGGTGCCCGGTGCCAACCGCTAGGTGCCGCATGTCATCTCCCCGGCCTGTGTCACAAAAAACAACCTCTTCGTGAAAAAAATTGCCAAAATTTCACAAACGCGACGTCAGAATGACCGGCGCGTCGATTTTGACCTATTTTCCAGGTCCCCATTTCGTTATTTGACTCTGGAATTCATGCCGCCTCACTCTGGGGCAAAACTTTGGAGATAGCGCTGATGAAGGTCCTTGTACCCGTCAAACGTGTGATCGACTACAACGTCAAAGTCCGTGTGAAGGCGGATGGCAGCGGGGTTGATCTTGCGAATGTCAAAATGTCGATGAACCCGTTTGATGAAATTGCCGTCGAGCAGGCGATCCGCCTGAAAGAGGCCGGTGCCGCCGAGGAGGTCGTCGCGGTCTCTATCGGCGTGAAGCAAAATCAGGAAACCCTGCGCACCGCGCTGGCGATGGGCGCGGACCGCGCGATCCTGATCGTGGCCTCCGAGGATGTGCATAATGACATCGAGCCGCTGGCCGTGGCCAAGCTACTGAAAGCTGTCGTTGATGAAGAGCAGCCCGGTCTGGTTGTCTGCGGCAAGCAGGCCATCGACAATGACATGAACGCCACCGGCCAGATGCTGGCCGCGCTGATGGGCTGGAGCCAGGCGACATTCGCCTCCGAGCTGAACATCGAAGGCGACAAGGCCGTCGTGACCCGCGAGGTCGATGGCGGTCTGCAAACGATCAAGGTCAACATGCCCACGGTCGTCACCGTAGATCTGCGCCTCAACGAGCCGCGCTACGCCTCGCTGCCCAACATCATGAAGGCCAAGAAAAAGCCCTTGGACGAGAAAACACCCGGCGACTACGGCGTCGATACCGCGCCGCGCCTGAGCATTGCCAGCACCACCGAGCCCGAGGCCCGCAAGGCCGGCATCAAGGTGGGCTCGGTCGATGAGCTGGTCGAGAAACTCAAAGATGAAGCGGGGGTCCTGTAATGGCTGTACTTCTTTTGGCCGAGGTCAATGACGGCGAGCTGTCCGTCGATGCCACCGCATCCGCGGTGACCGCCGCAGGCCCCTTGGGCGACATCCATGTGCTGTGCATCGGAGCGACCTGCTCTGGCGCGGCCGACGAGGCTGCCAAGATCGCAGGCATCGCAAAAGTGCTATGCGCCGAAGACGCGATCTACGGCAAACGTCTGGCAGAGCCAGCCGCCGATCTGATCGTCTCTCTCGCAGGGGATTACGAGCATATCGTGGCCCCCGCGACGACAGATGCAAAAAACATCATGCCCCGCGTCGCGGCCCTGCTCGACGTGATGGTGATGACAGATGTCTCCGGCGTCGTGGACGGCGCGACATTCGAGCGCCCGATCTATGCCGGCAACGCCATCCAGACGGTCAAATCCGGGGACGCCAAGAAGGTCGTTTCCTTCCGGACCTCGTCTTTTGATGCGGCCGATATGTCCGGCTCCGCCTCCGTCGAGAAAATCGGCGCTGCGGGCAATCCGGGCCTGTCCGAATGGGTGGCCGATAAGGTCGCAGCCTCCGATCGCCCCGAGCTGACCTCTGCGGGCATCGTTGTCTCGGGTGGTCGCGGTGTCGGCTCCGAAGATGATTTTGCCATGATCGAGAAGCTGGCCGACAAGCTGGGCGCCGCCGTGGGCGCGTCGCGCGCGGCCGTCGACTCGGGCTATGCGCCCAATGACTGGCAGGTCGGTCAGACCGGCAAGGTTGTGGCCCCTGATCTCTATGTGGCGGTCGGCATTTCCGGTGCCATTCAGCACCTTGCGGGGATGAAGGATTCCAAGGTGATCGTCGCGATCAACAAGGATGAAGAGGCCCCGATCTTCCAGGTTGCCGATTACGGGCTGGTCGCCGATCTGTTCGACGCGGTGCCGGAGCTGATCGAAAAGCTGTAGGCGAGACAGCACAGATGTCCTGCAAAGGCTCCGCCCCGGCGGGGCCTTTTCTATGACTATCCCTTTCTATGCCTGTCCCCTTCTATGCCTGTCCTCTTCTATGCCTGTCCCCGCCGGAAGGCTTGGCTGCTGAAGGCTTGGCTCCTGAACGCCGGGGTCTCACAGGCCTAGATATGAGGGCCTAGACATGAGGCTCCAGAACAGGCAACAGCTTTTCTGCCACATGCTCATGAACGGCGGGGCCGTACATCTCCTGCGCCATCGCGGTTTCAAGCTGCGGAAACAGCATCCCGACCGTGCCTCTGGCGCGCAGCTCCACAGGCACGACAATTTCGACATAGTGATGCACCTTGGCGCGCAGCGCCTCGATCATCCGGGCATCCACAAACAGCGGATCAAGACCCAGCTCAAGACCCACAGGCTCTGACGCGGGCGCCCGGTCCGCCACCCATAACAGCACCACCTTGCCCGAGATTTTGCTCAGCAGCAGCTCCATCCGGGCCAGCCAGGCGGCTTTCAATTCCTGTTCCACCACCGCAAATTTGCTGGGCGAGACCGTCTTCAACGTCATCAGCAAATGCCGGGTAAAGGAAAACTCCGTGAAATCCACCTCGCGGAAAATCGTGCGCATCAGGGTAGAGGCTTTCAGAAAGCGGTCATTGCGGCGCGGATGGACCGAATAGAACCGGTTCGACATGTTATGCGCGCCCATCACCTGCACCACGGTCAGTTTTGCCTTGCTGCAAATCGGCAGCACGCTGCCATCCACCACAAACGCATCCACCCCGCTATTCACGGTGCCGAAATTGACGCAGGCCGTGCCGATGCGATCCTCGATCAGCGCTGTAAAGGGCTTGGGGACATATTTGCCATAGGTCTCCGTGCCGCCGACAAAGGCGATAAACGGTTTCTCCAGGTCGCGCTTGGGGCCCCGAAACAGCAGCCTCGAATAGCCGTAGCGGCATTGCTGGTAATCTATCGGGCTTTCGCCCGGTCTCTCAAAGGCCATTTGCCCACCTCATACGACTCACACAAACACTCTGCCCCGCCAGCCGTTTCCAAATGGCTAAACCCCCAGTTTTCCAAAAATTTTAAGTTCCCGCTGGCTCTTGTATCGCGCCCGCCCGACACCCTATCCTGCGCCCAGACACCCGTTGGAAATGAACGCAAAGGCCGCTCTCATGGAGATCAAAACCGTAGGTATTGTTGGGGCCGGGCAGATGGGCAACGGCATCGCGCATGTCTTTGCGCTGGCGGGCTATGACGTGAAGATGTCCGACATTTCGCAGGACGCGCTGAATGACGCTTTGGCTAAAATTGACGGCAATCTGGGCCGTCAGGTGGCCCGCGACAAGATCACCGAGGAGGATAAACACGCCACGCTCGCCCGCATCTCCACCACCATGTCCCTGCCCGAGATCGGGCCTTCCGATCTGATCATCGAGGCCGCGACCGAGCGCGAAACCATCAAGAACGCCATTTTTGAGGATCTGCTGCCGCATCTGAAGCCCCACACGATCCTGACCTCGAACACCTCGTCAATCTCGATCACCCGGCTGGCCTCGCGCACTGACCGGCCCGAAAAATTCATGGGTTTCCACTTCATGAACCCGGTGCCGATCATGCAGCTGGTCGAGCTGATCCGCGGCATCGCCACGGACGAGCCCACCTATAAGACGCTGCATGAGGTTGTGCAGAAACTGGGCAAAACCTCAGCCACCGCCGAGGATTTCCCCGCCTTCATCGTCAACCGCATCCTGATGCCGATGATCAACGAGGCGGTCTACACGCTCTATGAAGGCGTGGGTTCCGTCTCCTCCATCGACAGCGCGATGAAGCTGGGCACAAACCACCCGATGGGCCCGCTGGAGCTGGCTGATTTCATCGGGCTCGATACCTGCCTGGCAATCATGAATGTGCTGCATGACGGGCTGGCCGACACTAAATACCGCCCCTGCCCGCTGCTCACAAAATACGTGGAGGCCGGCTGGCTGGGCCGCAAATCCCAACGCGGCTTCTACGACTACCGCGTCGACCCGCCAAAGCCGACGCGCTGACCCCTCTCCGCCTGAACGCGCCCCCCCGTAATAGCCCCTTCAGCCCATCATTGCTTCAGAAATACCTCGGGGGTTTGGGGGCAGCGCCCCCATTAAGGAGCATGGGTTTGGGGGCAGAGCCCCCATCCGTGGCGAAGCCACAAAGTAAAGGCCGGGGGTTTGGGGGCAGCGCCCCCAACATCGCCGCGCCGGCAGGCGTGGCACCAGACTAGGTCTTTACCTGGGATTTCAACGCCAGCGTCTGCTCCCGCAGCCAGGCAACGAAGCCGCGCGGGTTGGCGGACCAATGCTTGATATCCTCGGGGTCGAACGGCTCCCCCACAACGGGGGCTTGCGGCTTGTAAAGCGCGTGCCGGACCTCGTGGATCAACAGGCCCTGACGCAAGGTGGGCGAGATCTGGTTGGCGATCTGATAGGCCCGCGAATTGCGCCCCGGAAAGAAAATCGGCACCACCGTCGCGCCCGAGCGCTGGATCATCTTGGCCGTAAACGGGTTCCACTCTTTTTCCACCACCGGGCCAAACCAGGTCTCCGAGGTCGCCACAACGCCCGAGGGAAACAGCACGATCACGCCCCCCTCCTTCAGATGCTCCATCGATTTGCGCCGCATCTCAAGGTTCTGCTGCAACGCGTCCTCCTCATGCGGGAAGGGCACCGGGATCATGAACTGGTCAATCGCGTTCACCCCGGTCAAAAGCGAGCGGGTCAGGATTTTGTAATCCGTGCGGATGCGGCCAATGGTTTCGGCCAGCACCATGCCATCAACCAGCCCATGCGGGTGGTTGGCCACCACGATGACCGGCCCGGTGGCGGGGATGCGGTTCAGCTGTTCCTGCGGGGTCTGCAGCTCGATGCCCATCACGTCCAGCGCGTCGCGCCAGAAGCCCTGGCCAAACTGCACGCCGCCCCGTTCGAATTTGCGGATCAGGTACAGCAGATGCAGCTTGCCGGTGAACAGCTCCATGATCTGGATGGTCAGCCGTTTGAACGGGTTGGTGAAGGTGTTGGCGTAAGACAGGTTGCGGCGGTCATAGGCCACATAGACCGGCTCCGGGCTGTCGCCCTGCTCGGTTTTGGTGGTCTCTGCGCTGTTGGACCCGTCCATCCCGCCCGGCCCGCCGCTCAGGCGTCTTCGCCGAACTTGTCGGCCACAAGGGCCTCAAGCGCGTCGGCAAGGGCGTCGGCCTGTGGCCCAGAGGTGGTCACGCGGACCGCGCTCCCACGCGCCGCGCCGAACATCAGCAATCCCATAATGCTGTCGCCGGATACATCCATACCGTCTTTGCTCACAATGGCCGTGGCGTCATACTCTTCAACGACTTCAACAAATCTGGCTGACGCCCGGGCGTGGAGCCCTTTCACGTTAATAATATTAAGGACCCGCTCAGCCATCGGCGGCAAGCCCGTCAAAGCTATTGATATACTTTCGGCCCGCAACCATCGCAGAGTCAACGGCCTGTGGCACTTCAAGATGCCTCGATTTCGCAAGTTTGATCAGCATCGGCAGGTTGGCCCCGTAGAGAATCCGCCGGTTCTTGGCCTTGCAGGCCATCAGCGACAGGTTCGAGGGGGAGCCGCCGAACATATCGGTCACCACCACAACGCCGCCGCCCTCGTCCACGTCATTGGCGGCCTGGCAAATCTCGGACTGCTTGCCAGAGCGGTCATGGTTTTCTTCAATGGTGATCGCGCGGATGCCGTGCTGGCGTCCAACCACATGTTCTATGGCGGAAAGATATTCTTTCGCCAGCCCGCCATGTGCAACAATTACAATACCTATCACTCGGATTGGTCCCCGTACTGGTCGCCTATAGACCCCGTTTCTATACCGTCTTCCCGTTGCAATATGTGGCCCGGATGTCTCCACGCGGCCGACATATGCGTAACCTGGTCACAAAGCGCCGCGCATCCCCACGCGCGCACGCTCCATTTCTCGATGTCTTATTGACACCTCCCAACCCTTGTTTGCAAGGGTTTCGCCCAATTGTTCCGTAACGGAAACAGAGCGATGTCGCCCGCCGGTGCATCCCAGGGCAATCGCCAGATGGGTTTTTCCCTCTTCGCGAAACGCTGGCAGCAGAAAGGCGCAATTGTCCACCAATCGCGCCATAAACTCCGCATGTCGCGGGTCGGCCTGCACGAAAGCCGCCACCTCCGGGTCCTGGCCGGTCTTGGCCCGCAGGTCTTCCTGCCAATGCGGGTTGTTGAGAAACCGGCAATCCCAGACAATATCGGCGCCGCGCGGCAGACCGCGCTTGTAGGAAAAGGATTCGAGCGTGATCGCCATCCGGCTCCCGTCCCCGCCCGCAAACCATTTCGACAGCTCGTCGCGCAACGCATGGGGCGACAGGCCCGAAGTGTCGATCAGCACATCGGCGCGCGACCTCAGCGGCGCAAGCAGTGCGATCTCCTGCTCGATGCCTTGCTGGGGCGTCTGGGCGGGGGTCAAAGGATGCCTGCGCCGGGTCTCCGAATAGCGCCGGATCAGCGTGTCCACATTGGCATCCACAAACAGCAGGCTGGCCTCAATGCCGGGATTGGCCTGCAAATGGTCCATCAGCCCGGAAACCCGCTCCGGCGAAAAGTCGCGGTTGCGGATATCAAGCCCAAGCGCCAGCGGGCGGGCATGTTGCGGCCCGTCAAGCAGGCGCGGCACCAGCGAGATCGGCAGGTTGTCGATCACCTCGAACCCCAAATCCTCCAGCACATTGATCGCCGTCGATCTGCCCGCCCCCGAGGGGCCGGTGATCAGGACAACCTGCTGGTCCGGGTCTGAGACAGACGCCGTCATTGCTGCGCTCCGTTTGCCATTCCATGTCTAAGGTAGAGCCAGATCGCGCCGGGAAAATGGGGCCCCGGCGCTTTGGCGATCACCTTTATATCAACTCCCGCGATCACGCGGCTTTGCGCGGCAGGCAGACGCTCGGACGCGGCAAGGTCCAGATCCACGATCGCCCGCAGCGGGGCAGAGGCCCTCATCGGCGCGCCCAGCAAGCCAATGCCGCGCGCCTCGATCGCGGCGGGCAACCTGTCGGGTTTGCTCAGGACAAGCCCGCTGCCCTCCCGCCGGATCACCACTTGATCATCTGCAATCAGCTCGGCCCCCAGCGCGATCAGCTGCACCGCCAGTGACGACTTGCCCGCCCCCGAGGCCCCGGTGATCAGCAGCCCTGCCCCCTCCACTGCAATCGCGGTGCCGTGGGTCAGGTGCG
>CALFWN010000210.1 GCA_937928335.1 uncultured Litoreibacter sp.
GTGTCGCCAATGACATAGACCGCCTCAAATCCCGCTGGGCGCAGCGTCTCATCCACCTCGACATGGCCCGCCGGGCCTGCCTCCACGCCAAGCCATGTCGCCGCAGGCGACGCCTGCACCCCTGCGGCCCAGATGCAGTTTTCCGCCCGGATCACGCCGCCATCGGTCATGATCTCGCCCGCTGAAATATCGGTGACACGGGTTTGCACTCGCACCTCAACGCCAAGGCTTTCCAGATCACGCAAGGCACGCGCTGACAGCCGTGGGGCAAAGCCCGGCAGGACGCGGCTCCCGGCCTCGACCAGAACCACGCGGGTCTGCGCAGGGTCGAGCGCCCGGAAATCCGAGGCCACAGAGCGGGCCAGTTCGCTGATGGCCCCTGCCAGCTCAACCCCGGTCGGCCCCGCCCCGATCACGACGAAGCTCTGATAGGCCTTGGCTGTCTCGGGGTCACTTTCCACCAGCAACTCCGCCTGCTCGAACGCAAAAAGCAGCTTCTCCCGCATCTGATAGGCGTCCTGCAACGTCTTGAGACCGGGCGCATGGGCGGCCCATGCGTCATGACCGAAATAGCTGTGCTGCGCGCCTGTCGCGATGATCAGCGCGTCATAGCGATGCCGCGCACCACTGTCGCAAATCACCACCCTCTCGGAGGCGTCAACGTCACGCACCACATCCATCACCACCCGCAGGTTCTTCTGATCACGCAGCACCGCGCGGATCGGCACCGCGATCTCGGCAGGGGTCAGCGCCGCCGTGGCAACCTGATAGAGCAAGGGTTGGAACAGGTGGTGGTTCTGCTTGTCGATCAGGGTGATATCCACAGGGGATTTCGCCAGCGCCTTGGCGGCACTCAAGCCCCCAAATCCTGCGCCGATGATGACGACATGCTTTCGCGGATCAGCCATATCAAGGCCCTCCATTCATGCAAATGTTACGGCCTGTCTGACCATCTTGCACATAAGCACGCCGCCCGCGATGTCACCCCTATCCGGGGCAAAATCGCGGGTTTATATTTGGTAAACAGAATTTGGAAAGCGCTTTGGTATCAAAACCTTACCAATATCCGGCGCATGCGCCGCGGCTCAAGCCGCCAGCCTCGAAATCAGGACAACCACCTCGGGTTTCTTGCCGATCTCGCCCTGCGCTGTCTGCCGCACGATCCGTTTGATCTGATCCTCCAGCTTGACGTCATCGGCCACCGTCTTGCTGTCGGCCCGGCCCAGGAACTGCCCGACCTCCTGCTCCAGAATATCCTGCAGCGGCGCCCGCGACTGCCCCATCTCGGGCAGGCCCCGCAGCTCAGCCCAGGCATCGGTCAGCGGCTCGTCTTCCTCGTCAATCAGAATGCCGATCACGACCTGACCGTTCAAAGCCATCCGAATGCGATCACGCACCACCCCGTCCAGCGCGCCGACCTGCACCGAGCCGTCCAGATAAAGCCTGCCCGTCTCGACAAATTCCACGATCTCGGGCCGATTGCCCGACAAAGACACCATCGTCCCATTTGGCGCGATCAGCGAGGCGATCCCCCCCTGCTCGCCCAACTTGGCATGTTCGCGCAGCATCCGGTGCTCGCCATGCATCGGGATCAGAATTTGCGGCTGCGTCAGCTCGTGCATCCGCTGAAGGTCAGGCCGGTTGGCATGGCCCGAAACATGAATGGCCGCCATCTTGTCGTCGATCACATCCACATCCATCTCGCTGAGCGCATTGGTGATCCGCCCGACCGAAACCTCATTGCCGGGAATGGTCTTGGACGAGAAGATGAACGTATCCCCCGCCTTCATCTGCAGGCCCAGATACTTGCCCCGCGACAATTGCGCAGTGGCCGCACGGCGCTCCCCTTGCGAGCCTGTCGCCAGCAGCATCAAATGATCGCGCGGCACGTCACGCGCCTCTTCAGCCGAGATCGTCGCCGGGAAGTCCTTGATCAACCCGGTCTCAACGCCCGCGCCGATCATCTTCTTCATCGCGCGGCCCAGCAACACCACCGAGCGGCCCGCCGCCACGCCGGCATCCGCCAAGGTCTTCACCCGCGCAATGTTGGAGGCAAATGTGGTCGCCACAACCATGCCGGACGCCTCGCGCACCACGCGCTCGATCTCGGGGCCAACAGTGGCTTCCGACCGGCCCGCATCGGGGGAGAACACATTGGTCGAGTCGCAGACCAGCGCCTTGACCGGGCCCAGATTGCCCCAGGCGTCTTGATCAAACGGCTCGCCCAGACCGGGGGTCTCGTCGATCTTGAAATCGCCCGAATGCACCACCCGCCCCTCGGGCGTATCGATGATCAAGGCGGAGCTTTCCGGGATCGAGTGGGAGATCGGCATGAAACCCACTTTGAAGGGCCCTGCCTCTGTCATCTCCGGCATCGGGCCGACAGTGGTGATCTCGGAGCCGTCATAGCCATGCTCCTCCATCTTCAGCCGCCCGATATGAGCTGTGAACTTGCGCGCATAGACGGGCGCGGTCAGCCGTGGATAAAGATGCCCCAACGCGCCGATATGATCCTCATGCGCATGGGTGATGAAAATCGCGTCCAGCCGGTCAACCCGTTCTGCCAGCCAGTCGATATCGGGGAAGATCAGGTCAACCCCGGGCGTGCCGTCCATATCGGGGAAGGTCACGCCCATATCAACAAGGATATATCGCTCCTTGCCCGGTTTGCCGTACCCGTAGACATACATATTCATGCCCACCTCGCCCGCCCCACCAAGGGGCAGGTAAATCAGCCGCTCTGCTGCCATTATTTTTGCTTTCTGTTATAGCTGTTGATGACCACCAAACCGTGCATGGTCAGTTCATCATTAAAGTCGTCAAATAGGCTTGCCGCCTGTTGGAACAGCGGCGCAAGACCGCCGGTAGAGATAACCCGCATCTCGCGCTCGCGCTCCGCCTTGATGCGGGCGGTGATTTCCTTGATCAGGCCGACATAGCCCCAGAAGACACCAGATTGCATACAGGCAATGGTATTTGTTCCGATCACCGCCTGAGGCTTGGTGATATCGACATGCGGCAAGGCAGCAGCTGCGTTGTGCAACGCCTCAAGCGACAGATTCACCCCCGGCGCGATGACACCGCCAATATAGGCGCCGTCCTGCGCCACCACGTCAAACGTCGTGGCCGTCCCAAAATCCACGACGATCAAATCGCCGCCATAGAGATCAAACCCCGCGACCGTGTTGACCAGCCGGTCAGGCCCAACAGCAGTGCCCTCATCAACGCGCACATCGACAGGCAAGGCGCAGCCTTCCTTGCCGACCACCAGCGGGCGGCAATTGAAATACCTGTCAGAGAACACCCGCAGATTGAACACCACCCGCGGCACCGTGGAAGAGACGATCACCTCCGTAATCTCGACATCCACTTTCTGGAACTGCATCAGCGAGGACAGCCAGACATAATACTGATCCGCCGTGCGCTGCCACTCGGTCGAGGTGCGGCCCGAGAAGATGAACCGCTCCCCATCCCATATCGAGAACACCGTGTTGGTGTTCCCGCAGTCAATTGCCAGCAGCATTCGCGTCGCCTTTTGTCATGTTATCAGCCGCAGTAAACCGGTTTTGGGCAAAGGTCAAAAATACACATCCGCCGCCGGGATCGCCTCGACACCCTTTGGGGTGCGCAGGATCAGATTTCCGTCGCTGTCCACATCCTCGAATGTGCCGGTGACTTCGCGGCCGGGCATCCGGGCCGTGATGACCTCGCCCAAACGGGCTGCACGGGCGAGCCACGCCTCTCGGATGGGGCCAAAGCCGTAGGTCACAAAGCGGGTTTCCCAGAGGTCGTAGTGATGTGCCAGCTCGGTCAGGAAATCCTCCTGACTGATATCCGCGCCCAAGGCCACCGGGGCGACTGCGCCCTGCTCGACCTCCTGAGGCGCGGGTGCTGCGACCAGATTGACGCCAATACCAATAAAGAGCGTGTCCAGCCTGCCCTGCGCCCCGCTGCTTTCCAGCAAGATACCCGCCAGCTTGCCGCCATGCATCAACACGTCATTGGGCCATTTCAGAGCAAAAGCCTCGGGCCTGCCTGTGAGTGCGGAGAGCGTATCAAAAAGCGCGAGGGCCGCCACAAAAGAGCGCAACGCCACAAGCTGCGGAGGCTCGGTCGGGTGCAACACCAGAGTACCCGCAAAATTGCCCCGTGGGCTGGCCCAGACCCGTCCGCGCCGCCCATGAGCTTCTGTCTGATGTTTGGCCATGATCCAGGTGGGGCCAGAGATGTCAGAGGCACGCCGCGCGGCCTCCGACATGGTGCTATCGGTCTCTTCAAGCAGGATCAGCCCGTAGCCCTGCGGCCAGCTAGTTGACAAGAGCTTGTGCTGCCGCCAGCGCCGGGGCTTCAATGCCGAACAGGTTTACCACGCCAATCACCATGATCGCCGCAGAGCCCATCAGTAACGCCCAGCCAACAGGCGGCATCGCCCCGTCCAATGCGTCGCGCTCCTCGCCGAAATACATGTAGTAGATGATGCGCAGATAGTAGAACGCGCCGATCACCGACGCGACCACGCCCGCAACCGCCAGCCATGCCAGCCCACCGTCAACGGCGGCCTGCAGCACGTAATATTTGCCGAAGAAGCCCAGCATGGGCGGGATGCCTGCCAGCGAGAACATCAAGACCAGCATTGCCAAGGCGCGCCCCGGCTGATGTTTGGAATAATTCTGCAAAGCGTCGATATCGGTGATGGGCTGTCCGTCTTTCTCCATCGACAGGATGAAGGCAAATGTGCCGATATTCATCACCACATAGATCGCCATATAGACCAGCATCGCCTGCACCCCTTCGGCGGTGCCCGCGGCCAGCCCCATCAGCGCAAAGCCCATATGGGCGATGGAGGAATAGGCCATCAGCCGTTTGATGTCGCGCTGCCCGATAGCCGCTACAGCGCCAAGGAACATCGACACAACGGACAGGAAGGCCACGATTTGCGACCAGTCGCTGACCGCGCCGCCAAAAGCATCATGTACCACGCGGGCAAACAGACCCATCGCCGCCACTTTCGGGGCGGTGGCAAAGAAGGCGGTGATCGGTGTGGGCGATCCTTCATAGACGTCAGGCGTCCACATATGGAATGGCGCGGCGGAAACCTTGAACGCCATGCCCGCGACCACGAAGACCAGACCAAAGAGCAGGCCAAGCCCCACGCCACCTTCGGCTGCCGCCGTGATGCCGGTAAAGAGCGTGGTGCCCGCATAGCCGTAAACCAGCGACGCGCCATAAAGCA
>CALFWN010000211.1 GCA_937928335.1 uncultured Litoreibacter sp.
TTGGCCTTTTGCACGGCCAGATCAAGCTCGGACTGTTTGCACAGCCCCAAGGCCACCGGGTCAATCGGCTGGATATTCTGGATATTCCAATGCGTGCGCTCCCGGATCGCATTGATCGTGGGTTTGGTGGTCCCAACCAGCTTCGAGACCTGCCCGTCAGACAGCTCAGGATGAAACTTCACCAGCCACAGGATCGAGGCCGGGCGGTCCTGACGCTTCGACAGCGGCGTATAACGCGGCCCCCGGCGCTTTTCCTCGCCCACAGCGGCGGCGTTATGCTTCAGCTGCAACTTGTATTTCTTGTCAGCGATGCCCTTGTCGATCTCGTCCTGCGTCAGCTGGTTATTGGCAATCGGGTCAAACCCTTTGACGCCCGCCGCCACGTCACCATCGGCGATGCCCTGAACTTCCAGATCATGCAGCCCGCAGAAATCAGCGATTTGCTTGAAGGTCAGGGTTGTGTTGTCCACCAGCCAGACTGCGGTGGCTTTTGCCATAATCGGTAGGCCCATCAGATCTCTCCTTTAAACGCAACTTCCCCGTCACCCGGCTTAGGGGCTGTCCCGGTTGGAACAAGTTCGTATTGTTGGGGAACTTGACGCCTATATAGTGGCGCATAAGGAAAAGGGGAAGAGCAAATGCGGGCGCTGTTGATCTGGCTCACACTCACCGGCGCCGCATGGGCGGAGGGCGAGCGCGCGGGCGAATTTGACTATTACGTCATGTCGCTCAGCTGGTCGCCAAACTGGTGCGCCTATGAGGGCGACGCGCGCGGCTCCGAGCAATGCGACCCCCACCACGATCACGGCTGGATACTGCACGGGCTCTGGCCGCAATTTGAGCGTGGCTTTCCCAGCAACTGTCCCAGCGCCAAACGCAACCCGAGCCGCGGCGACACCAACGCCATGTCCGACATCATGGGCACCGGCGGGCTGGCCTGGCATCAATGGAAGAAACATGGCCGCTGCGCCGGTCTGAGTGCGGATGACTACTTTGCCCTGTCCCGCGAGGCCTACGGGCGTATCACCCGCCCGCCGCTTCTGCGCAAGCTGCAAGAGCCGGTCCGCCTGCCCGCCTCCGTGATCGAGGAGGCGTTTCTGGAAACCAACCCCGCGCTGGGTGCCGACATGATCACCATCACCTGCCGCAACCGCTACATTCAGGAAGCGCGGATTTGCATGACCCGCGCGCTGGAATTTCGCACCTGCGGCCGCGACGTGATCCGCGATTGCACCCAGTCTGACGCCCAGTTCGACCCCATTCGTTAACGCACCGTCGGCACAGCCTGTCACGACGGGATGTGTACGCAATGTGTACGGGTTGTGTACGCCGGTTTTGGGCCCAGCGCCCAAAGGTTAACGTCAGAGTTTCAGCACGATTTTCCCGATATGGGTTGAGCTTTCCATATGGGCGTGCGCCTTGGCCGCATCCTCCAGCCGGAACTCCGAATCCATCACCGGCGCCACCACACCGACCTCCAGCAAAGGCCACACATGCTGACGCAATTCATCTGCAATCCGCGCCTTGGCCAGATCGCTTTGAGGCCGCAGCGTGGAGCCCGTAACTGTCAGTCTTCGCACCATTATTTGCGCAAAGTTCAGCTCCACCTTGGGCCCTTGCAGGAAGGCGATCTGCACCAGCCGCCCGTCCATCGCCAAGGCCCTGATATTGCGCGGCAGGTAGTCGCCGCCCACCATATCAAGGATCAGATCCGCCCCGCTCTCCGCCTTCATCACCTCGACAAAATCCGCGTCCCGGTAATTCAACGCAACCTCAGCACCCAGACCCTTGCACGCCTTGCATTTTTCATCCGTCCCAGCGGTCGTAAACACCCGCGCACCAAAGGCATGTGCCAGCTGAATTGCCGTCGTCCCGATCCCGCTGGAGCCGCCATGAACAAGGAATTTCTCCCCCGCCTTCAGCCCGCCCCGCATGAAGACGTTGGAATAAACGGTGAAAAATGTCTCCGGCAAAGCCGCCGCCTGCGCCATGCTAAACCCTTGAGGAATAGGCAAACAATGCGCCGCTGGCGTGACCACCTGCTCGGCATAGCCGCCGCCGGGCAAAAGCGCGCAAACCTTGTCGCCCACAGCCAGCGAGACCCCCGGCCCCACCGCATCAATCACGCCCGCGCCCTCAAGCCCCGGCAAGGGCGAGGCACCGGGCGGCGGGTCATAGGCACCCGCCCTTTGCAACGCATCAGGACGGTTCACACCTGCATAGGCCAGCTTGATCCGCACCTCACCCGCACCCGGTTCCGGCACGGAAACCTCAACAGGAACAAGCACATCAGGCCCACCGGGCCGCGATATTTCAATGCCGCGCATCATCATATGTCCTTACTCGCCTCCGGGCCGAAAACCGGTGCCGAACGAGCCCGGCAAATCCGACATCCCCGCCCCCATTGGCGGGCGTATCTTCGACAAGACCCAGGCCGGCCCTGCAAACAGTTTCGAGGCCACGGGGTTCTCCCGCACCTGCGCCTTAACCTTCTCGATCTGCATCACATTCTCGATACGGCGATCAAGAAAATCCCATGTGGCGCTGTGATCCTCACTGGAATCGCCCAGCCAAAACAACACGGTAGAGCCGTAGACCCCCGACAGCGTTGCCCGTTTGGTATACCAGTTATAGTCCTGCGAGGCGTCGCCCAGCACGGTCCAGATGGCGTCCGAGGTCTCCCAGATCAGCCGCGCGCCAAGGGCCGCGTTCTGCGGCAACGAAAACAATGCACTGCCGCGCCGCACGGCCTCCTTATGGCCCTCGATAGCCTCGATCCGAAATCTCACCGCCGTCGCCACCCGATCCCGAAACCGCAGCGCAGACAGGGTTTCGGCCTTCAAACGCGCCTTCATCTCGGCGTCACCGCGCTTGTGAAACGCCACTGCCAGATCCAGACCGGCACGCGGGAACAAAGTTTTGGCAACAGCAGGCGCGATACCCGTATCTTCCACCGCAGCGTCAAAACTTGCATCCGACCAGCCGTCAAAGATGACATGGTTCAATGCCGCGTCCAGCAAACGGTCCTTGTCAGCGGTTTCCATCGTGAGACTCCTTTTCTGCGCCCGGCTATTTCAGCGCGGCTATAGCCGGTAGACAAGCTAGCACGCCTTTGCTATGAGGCCACTTCCTGCAATCTTGCAAACTCTAACTTAGGAAGGTGGTGACACCACATGCAGGTAAGCGTTCGCGACAACAATGTCGATCAGGCACTCCGCGCTCTGAAGAAGAAACTTCAGCGTGAAGGCGTTTTTCGTGAGATGAAGCTCAAGCAACATTTCGAAAAGCCGTCTGAGAAGAAAGCACGCGAGAAGGCCGAGGCCATCCGCCGCGCCCGCAAGCTGGCCCGTAAAAAGGCACAGCGCGAAGGCGGGATGTAAATCCCTCTTCAAAGCGAGTAAGAAACGACCCCCGCAGCACCCGCTTCGGGGGTTTGTTTTGGAAAACCGAAAGAAAACAAAAGCTGCCGCGGATCACCCCGCAGGCAGCAGCCCTGAATTGTCATCCGGGTCATCATCATAGACCTTGCGCGTCTTGACCCCGGGCAGCTTGGCAAATGCGGCCATTGTTTTGGTTGGGAAATAGCTCACCGGGATGCTCTCAAAGCCCGGCAATTGCGACAGAATTTGCGATGTCGAGTAAGAGCATTGCGCCTTGCCCGCCGCGCCGTAAGTTGCAGCCAGCCGCGTCGCCATTTGGGCCACCTCAGGAGCAACTGTGACCTCTTGCAGCACCGTATGGTAGGTCTCGCGGGTGTGGTAGTCGACATAGACCTGAACCATCCGGTCGGTCATGCCGTAATGCAGATCGTTGCGCTCTGGCGCATTGGGGCTCCACCAGGTCCCGGCCGGGTCCCAGACCACCCGCTGCGACCCGTTGATCAAAAGCCCAGTATGCCCACCCGCGCCCGAGCGGTTGTTGATCACGGTAATCAGCGTCAGCTTGGCAGGTCCGGGCGCGCGGTAAGCCACACGGTCGATCTCGTGCTGTTCAGACCAGATAGGCTCCGCCCCGCAAGCGGCGAGGCCGAGCAAAAGCACCAGCGATAGAAAGGCCCGGCGCAGCATTGACGTCAGCAGCAACTAGCCGTTGACGATCGCGAGAAACACCAGAAAGACCAAAATCCCGATCACCGTATAGGTGGTGAATTTCATGAAGCCGTCAAAGGTCTTCTCTTGGTCTTTGATGTCCATCGACCCGTGCTCATGTTCAGCCATGTTGGCCTCCGTCAAAATCTGTTTCGCCTGCAATAGCGGATAAATTTCACCCTGTCACGAGGCGACAGGCTGTTTGTTCACCCCTCTTCAAGGTCCCGGGCAAGGCGGAACCCGATGCGGTTCGGCTCCGGCTGGTCCACCTCCTTGGGCAAGGCGCGCAGCATGACATTCAGCTGGCTGACATGCTGGACCTGCTGGGTCTTGGTGCCTGCAGGGTCAGTGCCATAAAAGGTCAGGATATCAGGGGCATAGTAGCCCATCCCCTCGATCCGCATGACGCCCGCATCACCGCCGGTGAAGCCCATCGCGACCTCCTGGTCATTGTCGAGCTGCTCTTCGAAATTCTTGATATAGAGCACCAGCCGCTCATAGGCCCATTCCGCCGGAGACTTACGATCCACAGGTGTCTTGGCGGCCCCTTTGGGCAGCGGCTCCTGTTCAGCAGAGGGTTTGCGGTCCTTGGTATGGACCACATGCGCCTTGGGCAGCGCGTCGGTCTCTGCGGCCTCGGCCGTTGTTTTGATATCATCGCCCATAGAGCTAGCCTTTCATCTGGTAGAGATATGCGCCATCCGCGCGCAACCTGCGTTCGACATCTCCCGCCAAATAGAGATGTTGGCAATGGGCCATCGCCTCGACCAGCGCCAGACCATATTCGCCGCCGCTGATCTCGCGTTTGAACAGGGTCACAAAGGATTCATGCGCGCTATGCGGCTCTGCCAGAAACTCCCTCAGCCGCTCCAACGCACCGTGATGATTGTCGATCAGCTGACGCAGGCGCACAGGCAACCCGGTGAAGGGCAGTTTATGGCCGGGCAGCACCAATTGATCCGGCGTCGCATATGCCCGCAGCCGCTCGCAGGCCTCCAGCCAATCCGATACCGGGTCCGCCCCCGGCTCGGTTGGGTAAAGCCCAAGATTCGGAGAGATCGAGGCAATCAGCTGATCGCCCCCCAGCACCAGCCCATCATCCGACCAAAGCGTGGCATGTTCCGGCGCGTGCCCATTGCCGATCCGCACATCCCAGTGACGCCGCCCGATCTGAAGCTGGTCGCCCTCCTTGATGCGGGTATAGCCCTGCGGCATGGGCGCCACGCAATCGGCAAAATTGAAGGGCCGCTCTGTGCGGCGCTGCTCCAGAATATCGGCGGCCATGCCACCTTGCATGTAAAACCTGATCGCCTCGTCAGAGGGGACGTCTTGTTCATCCAGCCGCAACATCCGCGCCATCAGCCAGGCGGTGCGGGTGGTGATCAGCTCTGCGCCATGTACGCTCTGAAACCAGCCTGCCATGCCGATATGGTCAGGATGGTGATGCGTCACCACCACCTGCGTCACCGGCCTGCCTTGCAAAGGCCCGGCCAGCAGTTTCTCCCAGATTGCCACGCCGCGTTTTGAATAAAACCCGGTATCCACCAAGGTCCAGCCCGCACCATTGTCCAGCGCGTAGATATTGACGTGATCGAGCTTCATCGGCAGCGGCAGGCGCATCCACAAAACACCAGAGGCCACCTCAACGGCGCAGCCTTCAGCGGGAACAACCTCAAACGGGTAGTGGATGGTGTCGTTCACGCAACGAGATCTTCGACGCTCAACGCATAAAGGTCATCCGCCCCGGAACGGGCCTGCTCTGCCAGCCCCAGATATTCCGGCAACAGACGCTGGACATAGACATGTGCCAGCTTTGCACGCCGGCTTTCCGGCCCCTCGACGCTGCCCGCGCAAAGGTGGAAATACGCGCCCAGAACCCGTGCGAAAAGTTTCAGATAGGGCACCGAGCCTGCAAACCGGTCGGTCATGTCCTGCGCCACCAGCCACTCCGTCGTCTCGCGCAACGTCTCCACCGCGTTGAACAGGGCCTTGCCTGCATCGGGGGCAGCTGTTTTGCACTGCTCCGCCTGAGCGGCGATATCGTCAATCAGCGCAAACGCGGCCTCCCCGCCATCCATCATCTTACGGGCCACAAGGTCCATAGCCTGAATGCCGTTGGTGCCCTCATAGATCGCCGTCACCCGCACGTCGCGCAGGTATTGCGCAGCCCCGGTTTCCTCGATGAAACCCATGCCGCCATGCACCTGAATGCCCTTCTGCGCCACGTCGATACCAACATCGGTGCCAAACGCCTTGGCAATCGGGGTCAGCAGCGCCGCTCGCGCCGTCCAGCGCGCGTCACCTGTGGCATTACCCATATCAATGGCCACCGCACAGGCGGCCGCAATGGCACGCGCAGCAAACACATCGGCCTTCATCTCTGCCAGCATCCGGCGCACATCGGCATGGCCGATAATGGCCTCGCCCTCGACCGCTTTGCCCTGCTTGCGGTCCATCGCATAGGCCAGCGCGTGCTGATAGGCGGCCTCCGCCACCGCGATGCCTTGCCCGCCGACGCCCAGGCGCGCATTGTTCATCATGGTGAACATTGCAGCCATGCCTTTATGCTCTTCGCCGATCAACCAGCCCGTGGCCCCGTCATATTGCATCACCG
>CALFWN010000212.1 GCA_937928335.1 uncultured Litoreibacter sp.
CCTGCGCGCGCACGCACGGGCATTTTTGCGGCGCGCTATATCTATGCGGGCATTGGCGGCGCCATCGCACGCAACGGGCATGACAGCGTCACCCGGCGCGGGCGCACCACCAAGGCCCAGAAGATCGGGTTGATCGGAAAGGCCTCCCTCCGGGCTGCAGCCACCAGCGTCCTGCCCAAATCCCCGGTGATTTTCGCTCAGCCCTTGCCAGAGGTCCGCTTCTTGGTAGAGGCTGCGGCTGACGGCCGCGCCGCCTCCCGCGCGCAGACCCGCGCCGCCGCGCTGCTTGATGTGTTGGCGGAGCTGAAGGCGCAGGAGACGTCTCGCGGCATCGCCGCCGAATGACCGGGTAAGGACGCAGGCATGGACCTCTTTCTCTTTGCAATCTTCATGATCACCTGTGGTGCGGCCGGGGCGACGGGGGCGATGTTTTCGCCCGGCGCGTGGTACAAGACATTGGACAAGCCCAGCTGGACCCCGCCCGATTGGGTCTTTCCCGTCGTGTGGACGTCAATCTATCTGCTGATCTCCTTTGCAGGTGCGCGGGTCGCCGGGATGGATGGCAGCGGCTATGCGCTTGCTTTCTGGGCCATGCAGGCCGCGTTTTCGACCCTCTGGACGCCGATATTCTTCGGTTTGCACCGCCTGAAAGGCGCGCTTTATGTCATGGCGCCCCTCTGGTTTGCCGTGCTGGCCGCGACCGTCACCCATTTTCAGCTGGATCTCTGGGCCGGGCTGGCATTCCTGCCCTATCTGGTCTGGGTCACTGTGGCCGCCGCGTTGAACTACACCGTCTGGCAGATGAACCCCGATGAGCCGCCGCTCGACACGTCCAAGGCTTAGAACACCCAGTTCGCCCGGCGCGGTACTCTGACGGCCAGCATCGGTTTCAGCAAAGGCTGCGCGTATCGGTCCAGATCCAGCGCCTCATGCACGCCTGTTACCCGCTCGCCATGCAATGTGGTTTCCACCACCGAGCGGGAATAGAAAGGCGCGTCCAGCATCGGCTTTACCTGTCTTGGCGTGGTGCCGGGGTCGGCGCGGGTCTCGCGGCGCAAGGCCCAGAGCGTGCGCTTGAACGGGGCAGAGGGCGGGGCCTCCACGACCCTCGCGTCACCGTTTCGGTCAAACCCGATCGCCGCGTCCAGCACCGTGCCGTCGCGCCGCGTCGCGTCATAGATGCAGGTCGCGCCGCGCTTTGTCGGGTAGCGGCCCCAGGTCCAGTAGCTGAAATCCTCCTCCAGCGTTCTTGTGCCGAAATTGGCGTCGAAATAGCCGTGCCCGTCAAATTGCCAGCCTTTCGCCTCCAGCGCGACCTTGATCCGCGACACCGGCGCGAAAGGCCGCCAGACATGCGCGCCGTCGCGGGTCAGTGGCAGCTCGACCGAGGTGACCGCCTCGGGCGTGACCGTGATCTGCCCCCGCACGCGGGAGACCAGCGGCAGGGAGGATATCTCGTTGATCTCGATCACCAGCTCCCGCCCGGTCCAGCGCATATGCGACGGGCCGACCTCGAACATGTCCCCGCTTTGGCGCAGCGCCGACACGCCCCGGTCGGTCATGGTGAACCGCCCGCCGGGGCCGTAGGTGGCGACGTTGATGCAGCAGTGATTGGCCGGGTTGGCGCGCCCGGACCAGTGATACCAGGGCGAGAAAACCGAGCCTATGAACCCAATGACCGAGACGGCGCGGAGCCCGTCATCGCTGATCCCGTCGACATACCACCACGCGTAGCCGCCCGGGGGGACGTCGAGGTTGAACTGAGGTCCGTCCAGATCGCCTCGGCCGCGTGCCGGGCGGAGAGCGTCGCCATCGGCACGCCCGCCCCCGGATGCGCCCCGCCGCCCACCAGATAGAGCCCCCTGATCGCCGTGCGCGCCGTCGGGCGTTTGAATGCCGCCATCATCCCATGCGGGGATCGCCCGTAAAGAGCGCCGTTCGAGGCGGGAAACATCCGTGCAAACCCCTGTGGCATGGTCAGGCTGTCGGGCTGCGGCTCCGGGGTGAAGGTCAGACCGAACTGCGTCAGGCGCTGAAACGTGGCTGTCTGGCATTGGGCAATGTCCTTGGTGGTCTCGGGCGTGTCGTCAAAGCTGGGCGGGGCGTTCATGATGGTTTCAAACCGCTCTGGCCCCTTTGGGGTAAAGCCGCCAAACCGGTCTTGCGCGCAAAGATAAATCGTGGCGTCCTGCGGCATCCGGCCCTTGGCCAGCGGCGGGAACTCGGCATTCACGCCGTCGCTGAAAAAGACGTTATGCGCCGCCAGATCGCAGCCCTTGGCCTCGGCGGCAAAGCTCTGCACACAGGCTGACAGGCTGCGCGGTCCGGTGGCGCGCTCCGGCACGGCACCCTGCATGGCCTCCCCCAGAAACCCTTCTTTCAGGGCGCGCGGGTCGCCGTTGAACAGCACCGTGTCGAAGCGCCGCCCGTCAAGGACAAAGCCGCCATCAACAGGCGTGATCTCCGCGATATCGGCCCTGTAGATGAACCGGGCGCCGCGCGTGCGGGCCAACGCCTCGATCGCCCGGGCCAGCCGGTGCATACCGCCTTTTACATGCCACACACCCTGCGCCTCCGCATGGCAGATCAGCGACAGAATCGCGGGTGACGCATCGGGGGAGCCGCCCACATAGGTCGCGTATCTGCCAAAAAGCTGCGCCAGTTTCGGTTCGCTGAACTGCCCGGCCAGCATCTGCGACAGGCTCTGATGCGGGGCCATCGCCGCAATCAGGGACGGGCGGCGCAGCACGGTGCGGGCCAGCCCCATCCGCGTGGGGGCGGCGGCGTGCATCATTGGGGCCTCAAACGCGTCAAACAGCTTGGCGGCGCGGGCGCTGAAAGTGCTGAACTCGCGTGCGGATTTCGCGCCGAACACATGGGCCACGTTGTCACGGCTTGCCTGCGGGTCCGCCATCAGGTCCAGCTGCGTGCCGTCGCGCCAGAAATGGCGGGCGAGGCAGGGTTCCTGCGTCAGGGTCACATGGTCCTCCAGCCGTGCGCCCGCCTCCGCAAACAACGCGTCAAAGACGGGTTTCATGGTCAGCACCGTCGGCCCGGCATCGACCGGCCCGGCCTGCGATTGGGTGGTGCGCATCTTGCCGCCCGGCGTGGCGTGGCGCTCGAAGACGGTGACGTCCAGCCCGCGCGCGGCCAGCCTGAGCGCCGCCGCCAGGCCGCCGATCCCCGCACCGATGATGGCGACCGAGGCGCTATAGCCCGTCTTGTCGCCCGTCATGCGGTCAGTCATGCGGCTCGGCATAAAGAGGCCCCTTTCCGGGTTGCGGCGTTGACAGCGCGTCTCAATCTGTCCAGTTTAGTTGACAGATATGGTGTAATCAATAAATTACGACACCTGACCAGCGGGAGGCCAGCATGGCATTTGCAAAGCGGATCGACACAGCCATCTCAAGCGCGATCCGTGGCGGTCAGGCCAGCCCGTCCCCTGCAAAACTGGCCTCTGCGCTGCATTATACAGTCACCCCCGGTGGGGCGCGGATCAGGCCGACGATTCTGCTCAGCGTTGCTGCGGCCTGCGGCGATGACCGCCCTGCGCTGGCCGATGCGGCGGCCGCCGCGCTGGAATTGATTCACTGCGCCTCGCTTGTGCATGACGACCTGCCCTGTTTCGACAATGCCGACACGCGGCGCGGCAAACCTGCCGTGCACCGCGCCTTTGGCGAGCCTCTGGCGGTTCTGACCGGCGACAGCCTGATCATCATGGCTTTCGAGGTGCTGGCCAATGCCGCCCCGACGGACCCGATGCGGGCGGTGCAGCTGATGAAAGTGCTGGCCAATCGCACCGGTATGCCCAACGGCATCTGCGCGGGGCAGGGCTGGGAGAGCGAGGAGGAGATTGACCTCTCCGCCTATCACCGTGCCAAGACCGGGGCGTTGTTCATTGCCGCCACCCAGATGGGCGCGATTGCGGCGGGTCAGGATGGCGAGCTGTGGGAAGAGCTGGGCGCGCGTATCGGGGAGGCCTTTCAGGTCGCCGACGAT
>CALFWN010000213.1 GCA_937928335.1 uncultured Litoreibacter sp.
TTTGAGGTTCTGGATATCGCTCATGCGCCCTGTCTGGCGCGGCAAAGCCTGCTTGGCAAGCCGGGATGCGGGGCGTAGGCTCATGCGCATGGCTTTACTCAATCTGGATCATCTGGCGCTGGCCTGCGAAACGCTTGAACGCGGCGCTCAGGCCGTGCGTGACGCTTTGGGCGTCGACCTGCCCGCCAGCGGCAAACACCCGGTAATGGGGACGCATAACCTACTCACGGGCATGGGGCCGGACCTCTATTTCGAGGTGATCGCCATCGACCCTGACGCAGGGCCGGTGGACCGGCCCCGGTGGTTCAACCTTGATGCGTTTTCCGGCCCGCCGCGCCTGGGCAACTGGATTGTCCGCACCGATGATATGGAGGCGGCACTGGACGCCCTGCCAGCGGGGTTTGGCGCACCTATCTCGTTGGAGCGCGGCCCGTTCAAATGGCGCATGGCAGTGCCGGATACGGGGCTGTTGCCCTGGGGCGGCTGGGCACCGGCCGTCATTCAATGGGAAGGCGACGCGCATCCGACGCAATCCCTGCCCGATAGCGGGCTGCGGCTGGCCAGCCTGACGTTGCACCACCCCGAGGCGGAAGAGATCGCGCGCATATTGGGGCCGCTGATGGCGCCTGACACCGCGCTGTTCATGCCCGATGAGCAGGCCAAGCTGGTGGCGATGTTTGACGGCCCGGATGGGCTTTTGCGGCTTGAATAATGGCCCTGCCCGAGATCCGCAAAGCGACCCCGCAGGATGCGGGCGGGATCGCGGAGATCTACAACCAGATCATCCGCGACACGACGATCACCTTTGCGTCCGAGGAAAAGAGCGCCTCGGAGGTCGCCGATCAGATCGCCGCGGCCGATGCCTATCTGGTGGCCTGTAACGGGGCGGACATTCTGGGTTTTGCCAGCTACGGCCCCTTCCGCAAAGGCCCCGGATGTGCCGGTGTGAAAGAACATTCGATCTGCCTGGCGCGCGCTGTGCGCGGGGGCGGGTTGGGGGTGCTGTTGCTGGGCGCGCTGGAAGATGCGACCCGTGCGCAAGGTGTGGTGCATATGGTCGCAGGCGTATCGGGGGAAAACACTGGAGGGCTGCGGTTTCATACGCGTTTGGGCTATGAGAAAGTGGGCCATCTGCCTGAGATTGGGCAGAAATTCGGGCGCGCGCTTGATCTTGTGCTGATGCAGAAAACCCTCTGACATTCCCTGCGACATGGGCTAGCGTGCGGGCATGACGATCTGGCAACGCATTGCGGAAGCACTCGCCGCCCTCGCAAATGGCGAAGGGCTGATGGCGGTCTTTGAGAAGCTGCGGGCCGAGCCGCAGGACACGGTCGCCTTCACCATCGCGGTGATCGCGCTGGGGGCCAAAATGGCCAAGGCTGACGGCATCGTCACCCGCAATGAGGTGGCGGCGTTCCGGCAGGTCTTCACCATCTCGAAACGCGACGAGGAAAACGCGGCCCGCGTGTTCAACCTGGCGCGGCAGGATGTGACCGGGTTTGACAGCTATGCACGCCAGATCGCCGCGATGTTCGATAACCGCCACGACACGCTGCTCGACCTGATGGAGGGGCTGTTTCACATCGCGGTGGCGGACGACAATTACCACGATGCCGAAGACCAGTTCCTGTCGATTGTGGGCGAGATTTTCGGCATGACCAAGGCGGAGTTCACCACGCTGCGCGCGCGCTATGTGCCTGATGCCGACCATGACCCCTATTGCGTTCTGGGTGCCTCCCCCGAGATGTCTCTGGAGGAGGTGCGGGCGCTGTGGCGCAAGCTGGTGCGCGAGACCCATCCCGACAATATGGCCGCCCGCGGCGTGCCGGAAGAAGCGGTGAAGCTGGCCGAGAAGAAGCTGGTGCAGATCAACCGCGCCTGGGACGAGATCTCGCAGGCCGCTGCGTGAGGATTGCGACCTATAATGTCGAGTGGTTTTCCAACCTGTTTGGCGATGACGGTCAGCTGATCGACGATAACAGCTGGTCAAGCCGCCGCGACGTCACCAAGGCGCAGCAGACGGAGGCTCTTGGCCTTGTGTTTCAGGCGCTCGACGCGGATGCGGTGATGGTGATTGAAGCGCCCGACACCAGCCCGCGCCGCGACGGCACCGCCGCGCTGGAACATTTCGCCGCCCGGTTCGGGCTCAGGGCGCGCAAGTCGCTGATTGGGTTCACAAATGACACCCAGCAGGAAATCGCGCTGATCTATGACCCCGACAAGATGCAGGCCATCCATGACCCGAAAGGGCCTGCGACCGGCGGCAAGGGCGACGGGCCGCGCTTTGACGGGGCGTTCCAGATTGATCTCGATGTGGATGATCGCCAAGACCATGTAACATTTTCCAAACCGCCTTTGGAGGTGGCTTTGACGCTGAAATCCGGCGCCGCGCTGCGCCTGATCGGGGCGCATCTGAAATCCAAGGCCCCGCATGGGGCGCGCAATGCCGATGCGGTGATGCGCCTGTCGATTGCCAACCGCCGCAAGCAACTGGCGCAATGTATCTGGCTGCGCGAACGGGTGGACGCGCATCTGGGCGCTGCCGAGCCGCTGATTGTGCTGGGTGATTTCAATGACGGGCCGGGGCTAGACGAATATGAGAAGCTGTTCGGCCGCTCCAGCGTGGAGATCGTGATGGGTGTGGGCCTGCCCGCGCAAAGCCAGATGCTGGACCCCCATGCCCAGCACGCGCTGTCGCAGCGGATGGGCGCGCGGCTGTCGACCTCGCGCTTCTTCGTGCGGCATGAAAACCGGTATCTCAACGCCTTGCTGGACTATATCATGGTCTCGCCCGATCTGGCGGCCCGCCAGCCCAAATGGCATATCTGGCATCCGTTTGACGACCCCGATTGCTGGCGGCGCAAAGACCTATGCGCCGCATTGCTGACCGCGTCGGACCATTTCCCCGTCACCTTGGACATCGACCTCTGAGCCCGTATATTGGGGCTATGAGACATGTTTTCCTTGCCGCGGGCCTGTGCGCCCTTGCCGCCCCTGCCCTCTCGCAAGCCTTGCCGCAGGACGGCGACAGCGCGCCTGACGCGCCGCTCTTTGAAGGGCTCGACGAGCTGGCCGAGGGGATGCGCAAGCTGCTTGAGGGCATTCAGGATGATGTGGCCCCGCTGATGGAGGACCTCTCGGAGCAGCTGCGCGGGCTCAATGCCTACCACCCGCCCGAGGTTCTGCCCAATGGCGACATCATCATCCGCCGCAAGACCCCCGCCGAGCTGGTCCCCGAGGATGAGGGCGCAATTGACATCTGACCGGCGGGTCGGGCTGCAAGCTCTACACGAAAAAATCTCCGCCTTGCGCGATTTAAGCCTTGCAGGACAGGGTGAGAGTTTATATCTCACGGCTCACCAACGGATGCGGGCGTAGCTCAGGGGTAGAGCATAACCTTGCCAAGGTTAGGGTCGTGAGTTCGAATCTCATCGCCCGCTCCA
>CALFWN010000214.1 GCA_937928335.1 uncultured Litoreibacter sp.
GCCAGAATATTGTCCTGCGTGTCGGTTGCAGCCCCTTCGGCAACCACGCGGATCGCCAGAAAGAAAGCCACGGACAAAAGCGCGGCGATCAGGCCAAGCTGCACGACAAGGCGGCGGCGGATCGATCCGGTGGGGTTGCGCAGCTTCACGAGGTCAGCACCATGCGGTAGCCCAGCCCGCGCACCGTCTCGATGGCCACAGAAGACGCCTCCAGCTTCCTGCGCAACCGGCCCACATAGACCTCGATTGCGTTTTCCGAGACCTCCTCGCTGAAGGAGAACAGCCGGTCCATCAGGTGGCTTTTGGAAAATATCTGCCCCGGCGCGGCGAAGAAGACTTCTAGCAACCGCATCTCGCGGTTGCGCAGTTGCTCGGTAGCACCCGCCACGACCAGCGCGCCGGTGGTCGAATCAAACACCACATCGCCATAGGTCTTGGCGTTGTTCGCAACCCCGCCAAGACGACGCATCACGGCCCGGATACGGGCCTGAAGCTCGGAAAAGTCGAAAGGTTTGGTGATGTAGTCATCCGCCCCAAGGTCGAGCAGACCCACCCTGTCGGACACTTCAGACCGCGCGGTCAGCACGATAACAGGCGTCGGGTCATGCTTGGCGCGGTGGTGGCGCAGGAACTCCCGCCCGTCGCCGTCAGGCAGCATAATATCAAGCAAAATCATATCGTAAGCCACCGTGCGGATGGCGGTCTCGGCATCTGACAAGCATTCCGCATGGTCGGCCACATGGCCCTCCAGCGCGAAACGGTCGCACAGCGCCTTGGCGAGCTTGAGATTATCTTCGACCAGCAGAAACCGCATTGTGGCGATGGTCCTTGCACGTGACAGGTTGGTGACAGGTTGTTAGCCTCTGATCCTCACATGCGCGGATAAAACCGTGCCTGTCAAATGGGAGGAACCAATGACAAAAACGCTTTTGAAGGCGCTCATGACGAGTGCCGTTGTTGCCGTGTCGGCAAGTGGTGTCACAACTGGCGCGGCTTCGGCTGCCGAGTGTATTGCACCTGCGAACCCCGGCGGTGGCTGGGATTTCACCTGCCGTCAGATCGGCAAGATTCTCTTCGATATCGGCGCGGTCGACAAGCCCGTGCAGGTGACCAACATGCCCGGTGCGGGCGGCGGTCTGGCCTATAATACGGTCGTGGCTGAACGCGGTGACGATGCGGATCTGATTGTGGCCGCGTCTTCGGCGACCACCACACGTCTGGCGCAAAACGCCTATGCGGGTATGACAGCGGATCAGGTCCGCTTTGTGGGTGCCATCGGTGCCGATCCGGGCGTGATCGCCGTGGCTGCTGACAGCGACATCAAGGATCTGGGCCAGATGGTCGAGATGATCAAGGCCGATCCCGGCTCTGTTGCCTTTGCGGGCGGCTCGGCTGTTGGCGGGTTTGACCACCTGAAACCGCTGATGATCCTGAAAGAGGCCGGCTTCACCGACATCACTGCCGTCAAATATATCGGTGTGGATGGCGGCGCGGATGCGATCACGCAGACCGTGGGCGGCTTTACCCAAGCCATGACCGGCGACATGTCGGAAGTTGTCTCCTTCCTGTCCAATGGCGATATCCGCGTCATCGCGGTGCTGACCGACGAGCGGGTGCCGGGCTTTGAAGACATCCCCACCGCCAAGGAGCAGGGCTTCGACGTGGTCGCGGTGAACTGGCGCGGGCTTTACGTGCCCAAAGGCATCTCGGATGAGCGTTTCGAGGAATGGGCCGGCAAGCTGCAGCAGGTGGCTGACAGCGACGCATGGGCGCAGGCCATGAAAGACAATGGTCTGGCTCCGTTCACCCGCGTTGGCGGCGACTTCCAGTCCTATGTGGACGGGCTGGTCTCCGACATCAACGCCATGTCCAAAGAGCTGGGGGTTCTCCAGTAATGGCATCAGACCGTATTTTCGGTCTGATCACTCTGATCACGGCGGTCGCGTATATCGCGGCCGCCACTCAGATCCAGACCAACTTCTTCTCCGGTGAGTATCTGCCCAAGCTGTTCCCGCTGTTGATAGGCTGTGTGGCCGCGATCTGTTCTCTTGTTCTGATATTCAAGCCGGACCCCGACCCGGACTGGCCGATGGCGCGCACATGGGGCAACCTGCTGGTCGCTGTGGTGGTGCTGGCCATCTATTCTGTGATGATGACCCCGCTGGGGTTCATCCTGCCCACCGCCGTCGCCGCGTCGATCCTGAGCTACCAGATATCGCCAAACGCCAAACGGGCCGTGCTTGCGGGCATTGGCCTGTCGCTTGGGCTGTTTGTGATCTTCAAGTTTGTGCTGATGCTGGGCAATGTCGTGGCCTACCGCATCCCGACACCTGCAAAACTGTGGGACGCGTTCTCCATTCTCATTCCATTCGTAGGGCATTAGGCTATGGAAACTCTCGCAAATCTCGCGCTTGGCTTCTCCGTGGCGCTGTCGCCCTATACGCTGATGCTGGCGGTGATTGGCTGCTTTATCGGCACCATCATCGGGGCGCTGCCCGGTCTGGGCCCGTCCAATGGCGTGGCCATCCTGATCCCTATTTCCTTTGCCCTTGGCCTCGATGCCACCGCGGCTTTGGTCCTGATGACCGCGGTTTATTATGGCGCGATGTATGGCGGGCGGATCAGCTCGATCCTGCTGAACATCCCCGGAGACGAGCCGGCGCTGATGACCACGCTGGACGGCTATCCGATGGCCAAACGCGGCGAGGCCGGCAACGCGCTGGTCCTGTCCGGTGCCGCGTCCTTCGTGGGCGCGTTTCTGGCCACGATCGGGCTGATCCTGCTGGCCCCTGTCCTGGCCCGCGTCGCGTTTCTTTTTGGCCCGGCGGAGTATTTCGCACTGTATCTGCTGGCCTTCTGCACCCTTGGGGGCATGGCCTCCAACAATCAGGCCAAATCGGCGATTGCGGCCTGTATCGGGCTTGGGATTGCGATGATCGGGGTGGATTCCACCTCCGGCCTGCCGCGTCTGACGGGGGGCAACCTGCACCTTTATGACGGGGTCGATTTCCTGGTGGCCATCGTCGGGCTGTTCGCCATTGCCGAGCTGTTCTTCTTTATCGAGAGCCACGGCAAGGGCTCCTCCATCGGGGTGGTGCTCGACAAGGTCAAGATCCCCTGGACATATATCCGCCAGACAATTCCGACCATGCTGCGCGCCTCCGGCGTGGGGTTTGTGGCGGGCGTTCTGCCGGGCGCGGGGGCCTCGCTTGGCTCCTTCCTTGCCTATATGACGGAGAAATCCATCGCGGGCGAAAAGGGCGGGTTCGGGACAGGCGTGCCCAAAGGGGTTGCGGCCCCTGAGGCGGGCAATAACGCAGCCGCGGGCGGTGCATTGGTGCCGATGCTGACGCTGGGCGTGCCGGGTTCGGGTACCACCGCCGTCTTGCTGGCGCTGTTGATGACGCTGAACATCACACCGGGTCCCACGCTGTTTCGCGACAACCCGGACGTGGTCTGGGGGCTGATCGCGTCGCTGCTTATTGCCAATGTGGTGCTGTTGATCATGAACGTGCCGATGGTGAAGATTTTCGTCAAAATCCTGTCGGTGCCTGCGTGGATCTTGCTGCCAGGTGTGACAATGGTCTCGACCACCGGGATTTTCGCCCTGACGGGCAGCTATTTCGACCTGTTGATGCTGATCGGCTTCGGCGTGTTGGGCTATTTCCTGCGCAAGCTCGATGTGCCGACAGTGCCGGTGATCCTCGGCATCCTGCTGGGCGGCAATATGGAAGACGCGTTGCGCCGCGCCATGACGCTGTCTGACGGCGACCCGAGCTATCTGTTCTCCAGCCCCATCGCCATCGGGCTTTGGATCGCGGCCATCGCAGGGTTCGTCGCGCCGATGTTCCTGCGCGGCATTCTGAAAAAGCCGCAGGCGGTGAGTGACTGATGGTGCGGGTGCTCGTTCCCTCGGGCGCGCTGGGCCTGAATTACGACAAGGAGGCGTTGGCGCGCGGGGTGGCGGCCAAGCCCGACATCATCGCCATTGATGGCGGCTCCACCGATAGCGGGCCTTCCTATCTGGGGCGCGGCGTGTCGAAATATGCCCGCAGCTCGACCAAGATCGAATGGGCCGGGCTGATGGAGGCGCGCGCGCAGGCAGGCTGCCCGCTGGTCATTGGCACCGCTGGCACTTGCGGGGCGGACAGCGCAGTGGACTGGATGCTCGACATCACCCGCGAGATCGCGGCAGAGCAAGGCCGCCCGTTGAAAATCGCGGTGCTGCGCAGCTCGCAAGAGCCCGCCACCATCGCGCAGGCCTATGCGGCAGGCAAGGTCACGCCCTTGCCCAATGCGCCCGAGATTGACGCGGATCTGATCGAAAGCTGCACCAATATCGTGGCGCTGGCCGGGGTGGAGCAGATCACCAAGGCGCTCGATACCGGGGCCGATATCATCATCGCCGGGCGCACCACGGATACGGCGATCATCGCGGCCCTGCCCTTGCAAAAAGGCTGCCATCCGGGCGGCGCATGGCACGGCGCCAAGATCGGCGAATGCGGTGCGCTTTGTGCCACCAACCCGCAATCGGGTGTTATCTTGATTGATTTTGACGCTGATGGCTTCACCGTCACCCCTTTGGCGGACGGCGCGCAGGCCACGCCGCATACCGTGTCGGCGCATATGCTCTATGAAAATTCCGACCCCTATATCCTCTATGAGCCCGGCGGGCATCTGGATGTGACCGGGGCGGCCTACACGGCGCTGGATGATCGGTCGGTGCGGGTGACGGGCTCCAAATGGGTGGCGTCCGACGACTATACCGTCAAGCTGGAAGGGGCGCGCGGCGCGGGGTTTCAGACCGTGTTGATGGCGCTGATCCGTGACGCGCATTACGTGGAACATGCCGAGCGCTGGGCGGGAGATATCGTCGCGAAATGCTCCGCCAAGGTGATCGACCGTCTGGGCGTGGACGAGGACGCGTTCACCATCGAGATCCGCATCATCGGCAAGACCGCCAGCTTCGGGGGGCTTGAGACCAACCACGCCACACCGCCCGAGGTCGGCGCCATCGGCATTGTCACGGCCCGGACGGAAAGCCTGTCGCAGGAAATAGGCAAGATGCTGAACCCCTACCTGCTGCACCATCCCCTGACCGTCGAGGAGGAGGTGCCGACCTTTGCCTTCCTCTTCTCCCCCGCCGAGATGCCGCGCGGGCAAACCTTCGAGTTTGCGCTGAACCATGTGCTGCATCTTGGTGACCCGATGGCGGCCTTCTCGTTGGAGCTGCATGACCATGCCTAAGATCCGCGACATCGTTCAAAAGGTGCGCAGCAAGAACGCAGGCCCGTTCTGGCTGACAATTGACATTTTCTGCGGCTCGGAGGCCGCGTTCCAACAGCTTCAAACCAAACTGAAAACCGACGCCGTGGCGCGGCTTTACGGGGCGGATAGCCAGCTTCTGAAACGCTTCGACATGGCGGATCTGAACGTGGTGAAGATTTCCTTGCCGCGCCCCGCCACGCAGGGGGCGGTTGATGACCGCGACATGCATGGGGCCTCCTGGGCCGCCCTTCTGGCGGAGATGGAGCTTTAGGCGCTGCGCAGCCTCAGCGCGTTGCTGACAACAAAGAAGCTCGAAAGCGCCATCGCGCCCGCCGCCAGCATCGGCGACAGCAACAGCCCGGTAACGGGGTAGAGCACGCCTGCCGCCACCGGGATCAGCGCCACGTTATAGGCGAAGGCCCAGAACAGGTTCTGGCGGATGAT
>CALFWN010000215.1 GCA_937928335.1 uncultured Litoreibacter sp.
GGTGGCTATTGGCTGCGCTTTGGCGTTTGAGGTCTCCGCCCGGCTGGGGTTGTGCAGCCAGGAAGACCCGAGCCGGGTGCGTGCGCATCTGGCCGCGATGGGTCTGAAGCGCGACCTGCGCGACATTGACGGAGATCTGCCCGATGCCGACCAGCTGATTGCGTTGATGGGGCAAGATAAGAAGGTGGTCAAAGGCCAGCTGAACTTCATCATGGCGCGTGGGATCGGCGATGCGTTTGTCACATCAGATGTTGATCTGGAGGTTGTGAGGGACGTCTTGACGGAAAGTGCCTAGCGCTTTGCACCCTTGATTGCAGCAACAGAGCCGCGCTCTACTATTGTGGTCTCGAGCCTTTGGGAGACGCCTTCGCGTTTTTCCTCAATCATGGCGACCAGTTCCGTTGCGGCCAGTTTGCCCATTCTATGATGGGGGACATGAACGGTTGTCAGCTCGGGATGGGTCACCTGGGCCAGCTCAATATCGTCAAAGCCGGTGATCGAGACATCTGCCGGGACCTGAAGCCCCATGTGCCGTGCCCCACGGATTGCGCCAACCGCCAGCACGTCGCTGCCGCAAAGAACGATGCTGGTCTGCGGGCTCCGGTGCATAAGCTGAAGAAACGCGTTTTCGCCGTCATCGAACGTGTAGGGAACCTCGATGAGATCGAGGGTGGCGGGGTCCAACCTATGAGCCAGCATTGCATCTTTGACGCCCGCGATCCGCATCCGGGCACGGTCGTTCTGCGCGCTCATGGAGGAAATCATGCCAATATGGCGATGCCCGAGGCCAATCACCCGCTCGGCAAAGGTTCGCATGGCTGCTCGATTGTCAAATCCGATAGAGGGGGTCGGGGCAGCATCGTCATAAGACCACGTCACAAGGACAGGGACGCGTTGTTGCCTGAGATAGTCGTAAATCGCGGGGTCCCGGTCATGGCCGATCACCAGCACCCCGTCCGCGCCGCGCGCCACAAGGTTCCTGATCTGCTTTTCTTCCGCCTCGGCCTTATACGCGGTGCTTGAGACCAGAAGCGTGTAGCCGCGCCGGTCCAGCTCTTCCTGGAACGCCTGCAGGCCCCGCGCGAAAATCGCGTTTTCCATTGTTGGAATGATGGCGCCGATGGTGAAGGTCCGCTTGGCCGCCATCGAGCGCGCGGCGAAATTTGGGGTATATCCAAGCTCCTTGACCGCAGCCAGAACCCGGTCGCGCGTGGCTTTGGTCAGCTTGTCAGGGGTGTTGAGGCATCGCGACACGGTCGCGGTTGAGACATCCGCCAGGCGTGCCACATCGTCTAGGGTCGGGGCGGCGTCGGTCGAAGACATGGTTTATCCGTAATTTCCAATTGTTTTCAAGTTGTCGCGCAAAACGTCGCTGAGCGTGAATGTATGGGCTTGCATTCAAAATGTAAACGCTTACAAATACGATTAACGCATCAGCGTGCTTTATTGCGTTGCTGGCAATGATGGCGCCCGATGATCAAACCAATGCCCGAGTTTTACCGATAGGACCCCCTGAAATGACGCTTGAATATCTGAAGAAAGCCACTTTGACCGCAAAGTCAGACGCATCAGAGGTGCATGAAACGGTCCGAAATATCCTCGGTGATATTGAGACGGGTGGTGACGCGAAGGCCTTGGAATATGCCGCGAAGTTTGATCGTTACGAGGGCAATGTCATGTTGAGCGCCGAAGAGATTGAGGCGGCTATCGCGCTGGTGCCGGAAAAATTGAAAGCTGACATTCGTTTTGCGCATGACAACGTCAAGCGATTTGCTGAAACGCAGAAATCCACGCTGACCGATGTCGAGATGGAGATCGAGCCGGGTTTCATCGCGGGCCAAAAAGCGATCCCGGTTGATGCGGCGGGCTGCTATGTGCCGGGCGGGCGATATAGCCATATTGCGAGTGCCATCATGACGGTGACAACCGCCAAGGTTGCCGGCTGCCGTCATATCACGGCCTGTTCACCTCCGCGCCCCGGTGTGGGCGTGGCCCCGGCCATTGTCTATGCCGCCCATATCTGTGGCGCGGACAAGATTCTGGCGATGGGCGGTGTGCAGGGCGTTGCGGCCATGACATTCGGGCTGTTTGGCCTGCCCAAGGCGAATATTCTTGTGGGGCCGGGCAACCAGTTTGTGGCGGAGGCAAAGCGTATTCTCTTTGGCCGCGTCGGTATCGATATGATTGCCGGGCCGACCGATAGCCTTATCCTCGCGGATAAAGATGCTGATGCGCATATTGTTGCAACCGATTTGGTGTCTCAGGCGGAGCATGGCTACAACTCGCCAGTCTGGCTTGTCACTGACGACAGGGCTTTGGCCGAAAAGGTCATGGAGATGGTTCCGGGCCTGATCGACGATCTGCCAGAGCTGAACCGTGAGAATGCCTTTGCCGCTTGGCGCGACTATGCCGAGGTGATCCTGTGTGCTGACCGCGAGGAAATGGCCGCTTGTTCGGATGCGTATGCGCCCGAGCATCTGACGGTGCAGGCTGCGGATCTGGATTGGTGGCTGGACCGGCTGACCTGCTACGGCTCATTGTTTTTGGGCGAGGAAACCACGGTGTCTTACGGAGACAAGGCAACGGGCACCAACCACGTGCTGCCAACCTCCGGGGCGGCCAGCTATACAGGTGGCCTAAGCGTCCATAAATACATGAAGATCGTGACCTGGCAGCGCACCACGCGTGACGCGTCCAAACGGGTGGCTGAGGCCACGGCGCGGATATCGCGTCTGGAAGGTATGGAGGGTCATGCGCGTGCTGCGGATGTGCGTCTTGCCAAATACTTTCCCGGCGAGAATTTCGATCTGTCGGCTGAAGGCTGATGTCAGACCCGCGCGCTCTGTTTGATCTCAGCGGCAAGGTTGCTTGCATCACGGGCGCAAGCTCGGGACTTGGTCGCAACGCAGCTGTAGCCTTGGCCGCTGCCGGGGCGAAGGTTGTGGGGGTTGCGCGTCGCGCTGATGCGTTGGACGGGCTTTGTGCGCAGGTCGGGGCAGGGGCCGCAGCTATTGCCGCCGATATTACGGATCGCAGCAAAATGGCGGATCTGGCAGAACAGATTGCGACGTCTTTTGGGGCGCCCGACATCCTTGTGCACGCGGCTGGTTTGAACACACGGCAGGCCGCCGATGACGTCACGCCGGAGGGCTGGGACCAGACGCTCGCGGTCAATTTGACGGCACCGTTCTTTTTGTCCCAGGCGCTCGTGCCTGCGATGAAGAAAAAAGGCTGGGGGCGGATTGTGAATTTCGCCTCGCTGCAAACCACACGCGCCTTTCCCGGTGGCATCGCCTATGGCGCGTCCAAAGCAGGCATTGGCC
>CALFWN010000216.1 GCA_937928335.1 uncultured Litoreibacter sp.
AGTAAGGTATCCCTCGAAGATAGTCGCAAATACGTCCAAACCCAAGCAGACTACCGCCCCGCACGCGGCCGCTTCCCCCGCGGCTCTGCCCCTAGACACCAAAGCATCGCCCCCCACTGTCTTACCCTAGCACCGGGTGTCTCTTGTCGGTGTCTCTTGTCGGCGTTATCCCAAGACCGGGTGCCTCTCGAAATTGGTGTAAAAGTGTCCCTCGAAGATGGCCGCAGCTACGCCCAAACCCAGCGAGACCACCGCTCCACACGCGGCCGCTACCCCCGCAGCTCTACCCCTCGACACCATAGCATCAGCCCCGACAGCGGCAAGCCGCGTTATGCTGGCACAAGACAGTCCAACCGCGCTCACCGCAAGCACGGCTGCCATGGCGAGGCCCAATCTTTTCACGGCTTTTACCTTCCCGAGGGTTCTGCGTGTTGCCGCGCTGATGAGTACGTGACGGTGGTATCGACTCTCGTTAGACCGGTGGTTGTAGCGCCGGGAGTCCTCGTGATCGTTCAGATTGGCGGGTTCCTATATAGATAGATACGTTAGAGAGCGGTATTTATAGACGGGGGGGGAGGGGGAGGAGTAAGGCAGAATGTCCAGGGGGTCTATGGGCACATCTAACCGTACTTGCCAGCTTCACCGCGTGAACAGGCCTACGGAAATCCAGCAGGCGTGTGGAGGTGAAGTTCAAATAATTAACTAATCTCCACCTTGCGGGGAAACGGTACATAATAAGGCCATGCTTGCTATCCCACCATGGTACGGTACGTCAATGTGTGTCGACGGCGCTGACAGTTGCTACCAACTGATAGGTTGGTCGCATTGCTGCTATACTCGAAGAGACAGCCCTGGCTTAAAGCGTGACCGCTGGCAGCAGCTACCGAACAGACTGCTGGCAGCAGCTACCGAACAGGCTGACCGCATTGCTGCAGACACACCTGTGGCGGACAACGTGACCGTAGGCTTTGAAGGCACGCCATGCCATGGGGGGTGTCATCGATGCTGTAAGAGGGCATGGCCATGCCTCAGTCTCGCATTCGCGACACCCAACCATACAGCCGAGCAGCCGCAGACCGCATCCAATACCCATGACTAAACAAATGCTGAAGTCAGTTGCTTGGCAGCTGGTTTGTGGTCTATGATTCCTCCACGTCGAAGCGACAGCGCGCGTTGCGCCTGAAATTCTCACCCGTTCAGCAGCTTGCTTTCTCAAGCAGTTCGACCAAGATATTGCGACGAACGACCAGATTCCAAGGAAACGGGCTGAAGAGAGATCATCATCATATTGTTGGCAGCGTAACCGGACTGCAGAATTTCACACATCGCACCGATTATGTCCCTGGTGATTATCTATTGAAGATCTATCGATGATCTGTGTATTTCAGATCGACCCCTACTCTACACGATCTGCATGGCTTATAGACAATTTTGCCGAGTGATCTGAACTATGTGCATGATACAGCACACACTTCATGGGTTGGATCTGTGTCACACAGATCTTGCACTACACATCGAAACGGTCAGATCCAGGATCTGTCATGGATGATCTAGATCGTGATCTGTCCGATCGATATGTGTTTAGATAATCTAGATCGTCATCTGTCCGATGTGTGTAGATGATCTAGATCGTGATCTGCCCGATGAGCATAAACATGACTCGGATGAAGACAAGTCGCCTCAGACTGAGCCCGCACGTTCCTTGCCTTCTACCCTACTTAGTACGGCATGCCGCGACCAACATGATCCAGCCACTTTCTCAGCCAGCCGTACGCCTCAAGACAAGAAACAAAAGTGAGATCAGAAAACAGCGCGCCCCATGCGTAGTGTTGGCACCGCAATCGGACTGGAACATTGAAAATAAAGAGACAAGCCACCTCCGCTGTGTGCGCACCTTCCTCGCCTTCCAGCCTACGAAGTAAGGCATGCCGTGACCGACATGATCCAGCCATTTCCTCAATTCCACGACCAAGGTGTCAGCGGTCTTGATGGGCAAAAACGCCTCCGAAGGGGACTGCCCGGTCCTCGCCGCGTGGTCTTCCTGAGCGCAAATGAGCTTCATGTCTTGCTCCAATATCTGCACGCTCGATACCAAGACTATAGCAGTTAGGGCTGTGAGTTGGTTGGCATATGTCTTGCCCTAATGTCTACATATTTGACTATAAGGTACCACACAGCAGTTACGGCTGTCGGTTCGTTGACCGGTGACTTGCTCTAAGGTCTGCACACTCCCCGACAAGATCATACCACTGGTATATAGGAGCGAGGGCTGTGAGTTGGTTGACTTGTGTCTTGCTCTAATACCTCCGAATCCGATGGCAAGTTTTTTTTTTTTGTTCTTGCTCTAACATTTGCACAGCCGAGGACAGGACAGGGCTGCGAACGGGCTAACCAGTTCACTAATGCCTTGCTCTAATATATGCACGCTCGACGACAAAGACCCTGGCAGTTCGGGCTGTGAGCGAGTTAACCTGCACTTTTCTCTAATACTTCGAAGTATCTGAATATTCCATGACAAGACCATAGTAGAGCTAGGGCTGTCACTTGGTTTACTTATGTCTTGCTCTAATATCTGCTTTTTATTTATGATGAGACAATACCAGAGCAGGGAGTTGCGTGCGACATTTTGGTAGCGTTCTGAGTATTTGCATCCGACTGGAGCGTGCGTGGCTCGAAGCGTGGTGTATATTTAATAAAATACCAAGTTAGTTAGTTAGCTCTTACTCGGCCAATAATAACTATAATATGAATAACAAAGTCAAGTCAAGTCCAACCAGCTCGGAGCCCAAGTTGCAGCACCTAACGTTGAACTTTGCGCAGATCCAGCACTAGCACTGAGTACAACCAATAGAGCGCGGCAGAAAAAATAGAAAGAGCAGCAGCAGGCCCCGGTCAAGTCGAAGCGTGGCGTTTGACATTTCGAGGGGCATTTCGGTTGAAAAAGCACACCAACAGGGTGTCATGTCGGGTGCCATGTCATTTCTAGCTAAGGCGGGAGCAGGTACGGGGGTTGATCCTCGAAGACACAGTCCTGTTTTCACAACAAGCTAAAAGGAAGACGGCCAAGCCTCCACGATTGTTGCGCTACTGCTGTACTCCAAACGGAGAGCCGGGCGTGAAGGTCACTGAGATCACCGACCGCGCGCTGCTGGCCCTGCAAGGCCCCGCCGCCGAGCGCGTCCTTTCCGCGCTTGATCCCAAAGCTGCCGCGATGCGTTTCATGGATGTGGCCACGCTCACTCTGGACGGGGTGGAGGCCTGGGTCTCCCGCTCCGGTTACACGGGCGAGGATGGCTACGAGATCTCGGTGCCTGCAGATCAGGCGGAAGCCTTGGCCCGCGCGTTGCTGGCCCATGATGATGTGGAACCCGCAGGCCTTGGCGCACGCGACGCGCTGCGGCTGGAGGCGGGGCTGTGCCTCTATGGCCATGATATCGACGCCGCGACTTCTCCCGTAGAGGCCGGGCTGACATGGGCGATCCAGAAGGTCCGGCGTCCCGGTGGCGCGCGGGCAGGGGGCTACCCCGGCGCGACGATCATTGAACAGCAGCTGGACGCAGACGCACCCCGCAAGCGCGTGGGTCTGCTGCCCGAAGGCCGCGCGCCCATGCGCGAGGGCGTGACGCTTTTCGCCTCCGAGACCAGCACGGACCCTATCGGCACCATCACCTCGGGCGGCTTTGGCCCCACATTCGGCGGCCCCGTCGCAATGGGCTATGTCGCGCGGCCCCATGCAGATACCGGCACCAAGCTGTTTGGCGAGCTGCGCGGCAAGCGCCTGCCGCTGAGCGTTGCAAAGCTGCCCTTCGTTCCGGCACATTTCAAAAGATAGACATAACAGGGAGAGACGACATGAAATTTACAGAAGAGCATGAATGGCTCCGCGAGGAAGGCGATCTGATCGTCGTGGGCATCACCGAGCACGCGGCCACGCAGCTGGGCGACATTGTCTTCGTCGAGCTGCCCGAGGTGGGCGACACGGTGTCCAAGGATGACGAGATCGTGGTGATCGAAAGCGTCAAGGCCGCCTCAGATATTCTGGCGCCGCTCGATGGCGAGATTGTCGAGGTCAATGAGGCGCTCGCCGACGCGCCCGCCACGGTCAATGACGACGCGATGGAGGCGGGATGGTTCTTCAAGATCAAGCCCTCGGATCTCAGCCCGATGGACGATTACATGGACGAGGCCGCCTACAAGAAGCTGATCGACTAAAGGACGCATAGCATGACCTTCACCCCCACAGATTATCTGCCCTATGACTTTGCCAATCGTCGCCATATCGGGCCATCGCCCGCCGAGATGGCGCAGATGCTGCAGGTGGTGGGGGCCAAGGACCTCGACGCGTTGATCGACGACACGCTGCCCGCCAAGATCCGGCAAAAAGAGCCGCTGGATTTCGGCAAGGCCAAGTCGGAACGCGAGCTGCTGCATCACATGAAACTCACCGCCTCCAGGAACAAGGTGCTGACCTCGCTGATCGGGCAGGGCTATCACGGCACCGTCACGCCCCCCGCGATCCAGCGTAATATCCTCGAAAATCCTGCGTGGTATACAGCCTATACGCCCTACCAGCCCGAGATCAGCCAGGGCCGGCTTGAGGCGCTGCTGAACTTCCAGACGATGGTCTCCGACCTTACCGGTTTGGAAATCGCCAATGCCTCCCTGCTGGACGAGGCCACCGCCTGCGCCGAGGCCATGACGATGGCCGGGCGGGTGGGCAAATCAAAGGCCAAAGCCTTCTTCATTGATGAAAACTGTCACCCGCAAAATATCGCGGTGATGAAAACCCGCGCGGCCCCTCTGGGGATCGAGGTCATTGTCGCAAGCCCCGATGATCTGGACGCAAGCGCGGTCTTTGGTGCGATCTTCCAATATCCCGGCACGCATGGCCATATCCGCGACTTCACCCCGCAAATTGCCGCGCTGCACACGCATAAGGCTATCGCCATCATCTCTGCCGACCCGCTGTCGCTGACGCTGCTGAAAGAGCCGGGCGCGATGGGGGCCGATATTGCGGTGGGCTCGACCCAGCGTTTCGGGGTGCCGGTGGGCTATGGCGGGCCACATGCCGCCTATATGGCGACCAAGGCCAATTACGCGCGCAACATGCCGGGGCGCATTGTCGGCGTCTCGATAGACAGCCACGGTAACCGCGCCTACCGGTTGTCGCTGCAAACGCGCGAGCAACATATCCGCCGCGAGAAAGCCACCTCCAATGTCTGCACCGCGCAGGCTCTTCTGGCGGTCATGGCGGGGTTTTATGCGGTGTTCCACGGGCCTGAGGGTCTGAAAGCCATCGCCCAGCGCATCCACCGCAAGACCGTGCGGCTGGCCGAGGGGCTGAAACAGGCGGGCTTCGATGTGCGCCCCGCCAGCTTTTTCGACACGATCACGGTGGATGTGGGGCCATTGCAATCGGCGGTGATGAAATCGGCGGTGGATGAGGGCATCAACCTGCGCAAGGTGGGCGACACACAAATCGGCATCACGCTCGACGAGCGCACCCGCCCCGAAACGATCGAGGCCGTCTGGCGCGCCTTCGGCATCACCCGCCAAGACAAGGATTACACCCCGCATTACCACATGCCCGAGAAGCTGATCCGCAGCTCGGACTACCTGACCCACCCGGTCTTCCACATGAACCGGGCAGAGACCGAGATGATGCGCTACATGCGCCGGCTGGCCGACCGTGATCTGGCGCTGGACCGCGCCATGATCCCGCTTGGCTCCTGCACGATGAAGCTCAACTCGGCCGCCGAGATGATGCCGGTGACATGGGACGAGTTCTCCCTGCTGCATCCGTTCTGCCCCAAGGATCAGGCAGCGGGCTATGCGGAGATGATCGATGATCTGTCCGCGAAGCTTTGCGATGTCACGGGCTATGACGCGATCTCCATGCAGCCCAATTCGGGCGCGCAGGGCGAATATGCGGGCCTTCTGACCATTGCGGCTTTCCACCGCGCAAATGGCGAGGGCCACCGCAATATCTGCCTGATCCCGATGAGCGCGCATGGCACCAACCCGGCCTCCGCCCAGATGGTCGGCTGGACCGTGGTGCCGGTGAAATCCGCTGACAATGGCGACATTGATCTTGAAGATTTTCAGGCCAAGGTGGACCAGCACAAGGACAATCTTGCAGGCTGCATGATCACCTACCCCTCCACGCATGGCGTATTCGAGGAAACCGTGATTGATGTCTGCCGCATCACCCATGAGGCGGGCGGGCAGGTCTATATTGACGGCGCCAATATGAACGCGATGGTCGGCCTGTCGCGGCCCGGCGATCTGGGCGGTGATGTCTCCCACCTCAACCTGCACAAGACGTTTTGCATCCCGCATGGCGGCGGCGGGCCGGGCATGGGGCCTATCGGGGTCAAAGAGCATCTGATCCGGCATCTGCCCGGCGATCCCAACACGGGCGAGGGCGCGGTCTCTGCGGCTCCTTTCGGCTCCCCGTCGCTGCTGCCGATCTCCTGGGCCTATTGCCTGATGATGGGCGGCGAAGGGCTGACGCAGGCCACGCGCGTCGCGATCCTGAACGCCAACTACATCGCCAAACGCCTCGAAGGCGCGTTCGACGTGCTCTACAAGGGCCCCACGGGCCGGGTCGCACATGAATGTATCATCGACACGCGGCCCTTCAATGACAGCGTCCATATCACCGTCGATGATATCGCCAAACGCCTTAGCGATTGCGGCTTTCATGCCCCCACCATGTCCTGGCCCGTCGCGGGCACTTTGATGATTGAGCCCACGGAATCCGAGACCAAGGCCGAGCTCGACCGTTTCTGCGACGCCATGCTGGGCATCCGCGCCGAGATCAAGGCCATCGAGGATGGCAGCATGGACCCCGACAACAACCCGCTGAAAAACGCGCCCCACACGATGGAGGACCTCGTCAAAGACTGGGACCGGCCCTACACGCGCGAGGTCGGCTGCTTCCCTGTGGGCGCGTTCCGCGTCGATAAATACTGGCCGCCGGTGAACCGCGTCGACAATGTCTGGGGCGACCGCAACCTGACCTGCACCTGCCCCCCGATGGAGGATTATGTAGAAGCCGCAGAGTAGTCCTTGCCCTCGGGCGCGGATCTGCGTTCACTGGCGACATCCATTCGACCATCACGCCGACCATCAGGAGCCGTTCATGTTTGCAGTCACAGTCACCTTCACGATCCACGATGGCAAGATGGAGGCCTTCCTGCCGCTGATCCGCAAAAACGCGCAAGCCTCTGTGGCTGACGAACCCGGCTGCCGGCAATTTGACGT
>CALFWN010000217.1 GCA_937928335.1 uncultured Litoreibacter sp.
CGGTCACCGTCATTGAGACAATACGGATTTTCGGATCTGCCATCTGGGCAATCAGTGCAGAATTGTCGTGCATCACCGGGACAAACCCGATCATGGAGCCCGTCACTTCTGCGGATTTGCCCGAAGGGTCCAGTTCGATCAGTGTTGTCAGACAGTCCTGCGCCAACAAGCGGTCCCGTTGAGCCGCGTCCTGCGGCCTGACCCCTGCCCCGACAATAGCCCAGTCATGCGCAAAACCTTCATCCATAAGGCGGTGCAAATACCAAGCCTGATGCGCACGGTGAAAATTCCCAAGGCCGATATGGACGATCCCAGCGCTCAGGTCGGCCCGGTCATATTTTGGCTTGCGCACGTCTTCAGGCAGGTTGCCGAGGTTTTCTAGATTCAGGTTCATCAGCTCATCCACTGGCCGCCATCGACGTTATACGTCTGTGACACGATGTAATCGGAGTCGGAGGAAGCCAGGAAAACCGCCATACCTGCCAAATCCTCTGGAACAGCGAAGCGGCCTGCCGGGACACCGGCTTCAACCTCCGCCTTTTTCTCACCGGGCTGCTTACCCTCAAGCTTGGCAAACATAGCGTCGACATGCGCCCAGTGCTCGCCATCCACAACACCCGGAGCAATCGCATTCACGTTGATGCCGTGCTTGATCAAGTTGAGACCAGCTGATTGCGTCATCGATATGACTGCGGCTTTCGTCGAGCAGTACACCAGCACCAGACTTTCGCCGCGCCTGCCCGCCTGCGAGGCCATGTTGATGATCTTGCCGCCGTGGCCTTGTGCAATCATCTGTTTGGCCGCCGCCTGCATAGTGAATAATGTGCCTGCAACATTGACCGTATATAGCCTGTCATAGCTCGCACGGGTGATGTCCACCGTCTCGGAAGCATCAAAGAGAGCCGCGTTGTTGATCAGGATATCGAGTTTTCCCGCCTGATCGACCACCGCCGTTATCGCCTGATCGATGCTGTCCTGATCACTCACATCCATGCGGACGGCGAATGCCTTGTCACCAAGTTGAGCCGCCGCCGCTTGCGCCGCATCAAGATCGATGTCGCCAATCGCGACGCTCGCACCTTCCGCGATATAGCGCTTAGCAAAGCCCAGGCCGATACCACGGGCGGCCCCCGTAATCAGGGCAGATTTCCCTGTCAGTCGCGTCATGCGATACGCAGTTCCTGCGCATCAAATCTATGGATTTGATCAGCTTGGGGCGTCAAATAAATCGTGTCGCCATGACGTGCATCGATATCGCCATTGATGCGGACGGTCATCATGTCCGCGAGCCCGGTATCATGCACATGGATGAAGGTGTCAGAACCCAGATGCTCCGCCACACCAACACGGCCCTTCCAGGTACCCTCGGTTTTCGACACGGCAATATGTTCCGGGCGAATACCGATTGTCGCGGCATCATGTTTCATCGCTTCCGCACCGTCGATCAGGTTCATCTTTGGCGAGCCGATAAAGCCAGCAACGAATTTGTTGCGCGGCGTATGATAGAGTTCCAGCGGGCTACCGACCTGCTCGATCACCCCGGCTTGCAATACGACGATCTTGTCGGCCATCGTCATCGCCTCGACCTGATCATGGGTCACGTAGATCATTGTTGTCTCAAGCTTTTTGTGAAGCTCCATGATCTCCAGACGCATGCCTACGCGCAAAGCTGCGTCCAGATTAGACAGCGGTTCGTCAAACAGAAACGCCGCGGGCTCCCGCACAATGGCGCGGCCAATGGCGACCCGTTGACGTTGCCCCCCGGACAGCTGACCCGGCTTGCGATCCAGATAATCTGTCAGGTTCAGCGACTTGGCGGCTGCATCGATTTTGGCGTTTTGCGTTGCCTCATCAATCCCGGCCATACGCATTGGAAATGCGATATTCTTGCGAACCGACATATGCGGGTAAAGCGCGTAGCTTTGAAACACCATTGCAAGCCCGCGCTTTGATGGCGGTACTTCGGTGACATCCGCATCGTCGATCTCGATTGCCCCGGCTGTCAGGTCTTCGAGGCCTGCGATCATCCGCAGCAGCGTGGATTTGCCACAACCCGATGGCCCTACAAAGACGACAAACTCGCCATCGTCGATTGTAAGATCCAGTGGCGGGATGACTTCGACCTCGCCAAACACCTTCTTTACTTTATTGAGTGCGATACGTCCCATGTTCGTCCCCTATTTCACGGCGCCGAAGGTCAAGCCTTGGACAAGTTGTTTTTGACAAAACCAACCCAATACGACGATGGGCCCTACGGCGGCGGTGGATACTGCGGAGAGGCGACCGAAGAACAAGCCTTCCGGGGCACGGTTGCCCTCAATCAGCTTTGACAGCGTGGCGGCATCAATCGTCGTCAGTCGGACGGTCCAGTATGCCTCGTTCCAGCAAAAGATAAAGGCCAGCAATGCGGTCGAGGCGATGCCCCCCCAGGCCAAAGGAATAAGGATTTCGCGCACCTCACCCCATGTGTTCAAACCATCCATCTTTCCCGCTTCGATGATATCCTTCGGGATATCCTTGAAATAGGTGAATAGCATCCAGATAACGATTGGCAGGTTGATCAGGCACAACACCATGATCACGAGGAAATGCGTGTCATAGATGCCCAATCCTTTTGCCAGAAAGATCATTGGATAAAGCACCGCGGCGGCCGGCAGCATCTTGGTCGACAACATCCACATCAAGATGTCCTTCGTGCCCCGGCTGGGGTCGAATGCCATCGCGTAGGCACAAGGCACCCCGACAATGAGCGTGAGCAGCGTCGCCGAGACCGACGTGATGACAGAGTTGGTCGCAAACCGCCAATAGTCATAATTGTCGGTCATGTTTGCGTAATTCTCGAGCGTCGGAGTGAACAAGAGCAGGAACTCAGGTTTGACCGCATCCGCATCTGTCTTGAAGCTGGTCAGTACCATCCAGAAGATCGGGAAGAAAAAGATCAGAGCCACGCCCCAAGCCAAAATCGGCCAGGCGAACTTTGAGAATTTCGAGGTTTCTGCGACAATAGCCATGACGTGCCCCCTACTCCATGAGTGTCTTGCCAACCATGCGCAGCAGGAAGATGGCTACGATGTTGGCGAGAATGACTGCGAAAATACCCGTGGCACTGGCCGCCCCGATATTATTGTTGGCGAGTTCCCCAATCAGATAGGGCAGGTTCTTGTTCCCGTTACCACGGCTGACGATCTCGATCTCAGCATAAAGAGAGAGATGGAAAATCGCCTGGATCATCACGACAATGGCGATTGGGCGTGCAAGATGTGGCAGCGTCAGGAACCGAAATTGCGACCAGCGCCCGGCCCCGTCCAGGATGGCGGCCTCCTTTTGCTGCTGATCTTCGGATTGAAGCGATGTCATGAAGATAAGCACCGCAAAAGGTGTCCATTGCCAGGTGACCATCATGATCACGGCGTAAGCGGAGGTCTGCGTCGCACGGAAGGAGACCGGGTTGAATTCCGGCCAGAGAGAGAAGAAGCCACCAACAAGGGGCGCATTCCTTAGGCCTGCGATCACCTCGTTGATGCCGCCCACCGCAAGGCCTTGAAGCCCAAGCACCGGGTCAAGGATCATGTTGATCCAAAGCACTGCGTTGACCGCAGGCATCACGAAGAATGGCGAGATCAAAAGCACCCGTACGATACCACGCCCCGGAAAGCTCCGATTGACCAGAACCGCTATGAGTACGCCAAGAATAACGGTCAGAAACAGGATACTGCACACGATGAGCAGGCTGTTCTGGATCGCAAACCAGAACCCATCCTGGTTCCAGACAAATTTGTAGTTCCCGAAGCCGCGCCAGTTCTCGATTGACGGCGTGGTCCATTCCGGCCGCCGCAGGTTGTTGAGAACGTAGCGGATAAACGAGAAGAAAAGGGTCATCCCCAGAGGGACCAACATCCAAACCAGCAAGAGCAGGACAGCTGGCGTTTGAAGGAGACGTGGGATCGTTCTATTTGCCATTGTTTCGATCTCTCAGCAGGGTGAACGGAGCTTCGGGTCGGGTCGCTGGATGTCGCACGCCAAAGGCAATCGGGTCAAAAAGCCCGAGGACAAAACAACGTGGAAAATTCTGCAAGATTAGGGGTTGGAAGGGCCCAGCTTGATGAGGGCCCTTCCCTTAGAAGTCAGACTTAGTAGCCAGCTTCGTCCATGATCGCGACAGCTGCTGCCTGAGCGGCGGCCAGTGCGTCGTCTACCGATTTCGCGCCGGAGAGGGCTGCAGCCATCTCTTGTGCGACTGCGGAACCCACCTCTGGGAACTCAGGGATGGCAGCAAACTGAACACCTACGTAAGGCTTGATGTCAGTTGCTTCCGGAGCTGCGGATTCGATCGCTGCCATTTCAGCGGCGGCGAAAGGCGCAGCGGCCTGAAACTCAGGGTACGCATAGGTGGATGCACGCGTGCCTGTTGGCACGGAGCCCCAACCGAACTCAGGGTGGTCTGCGACCGCCTTGATATACTCTTTCGACGTAGCCCACTCGATGAAAGCTTGGCTTTCAGCAGCGTTTGGCGAGCCAGCTGGCACTGCCATTGCCCAAGCCCACAGCCAGTTCGCACCAACTGGGTTACCAGCGTTCGGGCTTTGAGCATATGCAACGCCGTCCACTTCCAGGAAGGAAGCAGCGATGGTTGCGTCGATCCACATGCCGCACTTGCCTTCATTGTAAAGCGCGAGGATCTCGTTGAAGGAGTTCCCTTCCGAGCCGGGAGGGCCATAGTTGCCCAGCAGATCAACGTAGAAGTTGATGGCTGCTTTCCACTCGTCGGAATCCAGTGTCGGTTTGAAGTCAGCGTCGAACCAAGCGCCGCCGAAGGAGTTCACCATAGTTGTGATGAACGCCATGTTGTCGCCCCAACCTGGCTTACCGCGCAGACACGCGCCGTAGACGCCATTGTCCGGGTCGTGCACAGCGGCAGCAGCCGCCTTGATGTTGTCCCAGCTGTCATTGTCAGCAATAGAAACACCAGCAGCGTCGGTCAGGTCTTTGCGATACATGACCATTGACGATTCACCGTAAAACGGCGCTGCATACAACTGACCTTCGTGAGACAGGCCGTTGCGCATGGCTGGAAGCATGTCATCGAGGTCGTAATCGGCGCCGAAGTTCAGCGGCTCAATCCAGCCTGCAGCACCCCAGATTGGAGCTTCCTGCATACCGATATTGATGATGTCGTACTGGCCGCCGCCGGTCGCCGTGTCGGACGTGACCTGCTCGCGCAGAACGCCTTCTTCAAGCGAAACCCAGTTCAGCTTTACACCGGTTTCTTCGGTGTAGGCTTCAGCAACTTTTTGCATGTTGATCATGTGACCGTTGTTCACGATCGCGATTGTCAGTTCTTTTGCGTGACCGTCTGCGGATGCAACGCCCGCCGAAAGGCCAACGCCGATCGCAGTGGTCAGTAGTGTTCTCATGATAGACATTGAAGTCCTCCCTTTTACACACGTAAATATTGTAGACGAAATCTTGTTGAGTCAAGTTCGATTTTGAGGGCATCATTGCCGCAATGCGGCATTCCCAACCCTCACGCGGATTCGCGCAGTTTCAGATGCCCGTCAAACAAAGTGATCTCGGGGGCGTCATCGACGACCTCTCCCCCAATGATCTGCAAGAGGCGCGACACTGCCTTCTTGCCGATCGCGTCTGTATTCTGTGCGACGGTTGTGAGCGAAGGGTTGAGGTACGGGCACAGCGGATAGTCATCATGCCCGGCAATGCGCAGCCCTCCATTCGGGCCTCGGCCGGGGGTCAGCCCGTGTCGCGCGGCGGCTCGAATTGCGCCAATGGCAACGCGGTCATTCACACAGAGTATGGACCGGTCCGTCAGACGACCTTGCGCGAATGCCGCATCAAGAACAGCCTCGCCATGCTCCTCGAAATAGCCGCTCTCATTCACAACATCTGTCCCAATGACCTCGGGCTCAAAACCCTGCTTTTCCATTTGCGCAACGTAGGCAGCCTCACGCTCCAAGGCATTGAAGTTGACCCGAGGCATAGCAAGAAAAACTGGCGGCTTGCCAACGCGGCAAAGGTATTCCGTAATTAAACCAGTGCTTTGCATGTGATCTGAGCCGACAAAATCGACATCAGGCATCGTCTTTGGACGCGAATCCATCAGCACGAAGGGCAGCCTTGATTTCAGTCGCTGGTAGACGGCCTGATCACTATGGTCCCCCAGCGGAGCCACCAATGCACCGTCAACATTCATCGACATAAACGTCTCTGCGGCGCGCGCTTCGATCAAGGGATCTGAATGCGAGCATTTGGTGATCACACTCAATCCCGCCTCCATTGCGGCGACCTCAACGGACTCGAGCAGCTTGGTAAAGAACAGGTCATTGAGGTAGGGAATAATCACTCCAATCATCCCCGTTGATTTCCGGTTCAATCGTGTCGCAAAGAAGTTCGGAACGTATTCAACACGCTCCAACCCCTCTTCAATCCGAGCGACCGTCTTTGGCTTTACGAGGCCTGGGTCCTGAAAAAAGCGAGAGAGCGTGGGCCGCGAAATCCCTATCGCAACAGAGAGCTCTTCCATCGTTTTGATCCGAGGTTTTAACACACTGAAGGTCCTTCCTACGTCTACACCCCCACCATAATGACCCCATCCTTTTTGTCGAATAATTTTTTACATGTGCAAATTTTTGACGAAAAGATTTTACAGGTAGAGAATCGGCGCATAACAAGCCTGCTCGATTCTGCCGATTTTCAAGAGGTTCAAAGCGTCTCAGGAATACACGCCCAGAGGCCGAGCTTCGAAAATCAACGCAGGCCACAAAAAAGGGCCGATGCCTAAAGCATCAGCCCTTCCTTTCTGCATTCGCCTGCCTTGCAGGCGCTTAGCTTTAGTCCTGGTTGCGGTAGCGACGGCCCGGCCAGGGCTCTTGCCTGCGGACCAGACCCGGCTGGCCTGCCGAGACGCGTGTCTGATATTCTGCCACGCTATATGGGCCAAAGCCCGCGCCGACCTGATAGCGACCCCGCGCAAGCCGTTCGCGGTATTCATACCGTGCGGTTGCGCTGTCAAACTGGCGATGTTGATGCTTCAGCATGACACCATTGATCTCATGCGTGTGCTCAACGCCGCGCGTGTTTTCCTCATGGGTGTGGTGAAATGTTCCGTCGCCTGTTGCGCCGTGCCCTTGGTGGGGGTGGGTATGCGCGTGGCTATGGCCGCTTCCGTCAGCAAGCAAAGGCCCTGCTGCAAGCGATCCAATGACGGTTACGGTGATTGCTAAAGGTCTCAGCATGGCAGCTCCAATTTTTTGCTTTGGTCGAACCAGCCCTTGTTGCAGACGAGCAGCGTTGCACTCAATGTGGTCCTAACGCGTATAGTTTGACCCCAGACGCACCCAATTTGCAACCGGTCACGTGCTATATGTGACAGCGTCTTGGAGATGAGAAAGCCGGGGCATTAGAGACACAAGGATGAGCGGTCGCCAAGCTATCGCATCACATGAGGCTCCAAAAAAGAAAAACCGCGCCCGAAAGCGCGGATTTTCCTGAGATCGCTCAATGCTGGCAAGATTACTTGATCTTGCCTTCCTTATATTCGACGTGCTTGCGCGCAACGGGATCATATTTGCGCACGACCATTTTCTCGGTCATGGTCCGGGCATTCTTTTTGGTCACGTAGAAGTGGCCGGTGCCTTCAGTCGAGTTCAGGCGGATTTTGATCGTGGTTGGCTTCGCCATGTCTCTTCTCCTGCGCGGGGATTATTTCCCCGGAAATTCGTTAGATGCTGCTTTTACGCGGGCTGGCCCCCGAGTCAACCGCGAATGCTGCGTTTTGAAAACCTCCGCCCAGATCGAATGCCTTTGGCTGCCCGTCGAGATGTGGAGGCGATAAAGGCATGGAAGCCTCACTTGCGCCATTTCGCTCTGGGCGCTTAGACTTGGAGACGGTCCTCATTAAGGAATTTCCCCATGCGCAAGCTAACCTCATTCATATTTCTGACACTGGCCGCCCCCGCGATCGCCCAACAAGCCGCAGACGCAATCGAACCAGAGGCCGCATCTGCGCAGGCGTCAAAAGGCGCAGGCACACCGGTTGAGGCAAAAACATGGATGGTCGCCGCCGCAAACCCGCTGGCAGTTCAAGCGGGCTCCAAAGTTCTTGAGCGCGGCGGCAGCGCGGCCGACGCGATGGTGGCCGTGCAAGCAGTGCTTGGTTTGGTCGAGCCACAAAGCTCAGGGCTGGGCGGCGGCGCGTTTCTTGTCTGGTATGATGCAGACACCGGCGAAGTGACCACTCTTGATGGTCGAGAAACAGCCCCTGCTGCCGCAACGCCGCGATTGTTTCAGGATGCTGCCGGTGAACCTCTCGAGTTTTTCGACGCGGTCGTCGGCGGGCTGTCCGTCGGCACGCCCGGCACGCCGGCCCTGATGGAGGAAGCGCATAAACGCTGGGGTCAATCTGACTGGGCATCCTTGTTTGAGGATGCCATCCGACTGGCTGATGAGGGGTTCGCAGTCTCTCCGCGACTGGCCGGTCTGGTCGAGAGCGACCTTGAACGGCTGACCAGATTTCCACGCACTGCCGCCTATTTTGCGCCCGGTGGGACGCCGATTGCAGAGGGTGATCTGTTGAAGAATGAGGCCTATGCCGACACGCTCAGCAGCATCGCGGGTCAAGGCGCGGAGGTCTTTTATCAAGGTGAGATCGCACAAGGCATCATCGACACGGTTCAGAATGCCGATGGGAACCCCGGCGTGCTGGCGCTCAGAGACCTCAAAAACTACGAGGTAAAGCAACGCGCTGCCGTGTGCGCGACTTACAGGGCGCATGACATATGCGGCATGGGTCCTCCATCCTCCGGCGCGCTGACAGTTGGCCAAATACTGGGGATGCTGGACAAGTTCGATCTCGCGGCCTTGGGCGCAGAAGACCCGCAGGCATGGCGTCTGATCGGCGACGCCTCACGGCTCGCATTCGCTGACCGGGGGCGCTACATGGCTGATAGCGACTATGTTCCGGTGCCCAGAGAAGGCCTTGTCGATCCAGCCTATCTCGAAGAACGCGCGGCTCTTCTTGAAACAGAGGGCGGCAAGGCGTTGCCAGAGGTGTCGCCGGGTGAGCCTGCATTCGATCACGCGCTGCTCTGGGCCGATGACCAGTCGCTGGAGCTGCCGTCCACGTCGCATATCTCAATTGTCGACGCGGAAGGGAACGCGCTTTCCATGACCACGACGATTGAAAACGGGTTTGGCTCAAGGCTCATGGCTCCGGGTGGTTTTCTGCTGAACAATGAATTGACGGATTTCTCCTTCCGCACCCATGTCGACGGCGTCCCGATTGCGAACCGCGTCGAACCCGGCAAGCGGCCACGATCCTCGATGGCGCCGACAATCGTGCT
>CALFWN010000218.1 GCA_937928335.1 uncultured Litoreibacter sp.
CCCCAAACGCGGTTCCAAGGGCGGTCTCAAGAGGGGCCAGCTGATCATGCGCGGTCAGGTCGCACCGCATCGGCGTGACCGAGATATAGCCCTCCAGATTGACCGTGGCGTCGGTATTCTCGCCCGAGCCGACATTTTGCGGATTGCCCTTGATCCAGAGATATTTGCGCCCGTTGGGTGGCAGATGCGGCTCGATGCCAAAGCCGCCAGAGGGCCTGCGCCCCTGGGCCACCACCTTATGGCCTTTGACTTCGGCTGCGGGGACCGGGGGGAAGTTAATGTTGTAAAATGTGTTATATCCATGCGGATGGCTGCCCCCGCCCCAGTCGCCATGTTCCAAAACTGCATGAACCAGCTTTGTGCCATGCGCCTCTGCGGCCTCGAACGGGTTGGGCAGACGGGCATTGTCAGGCCCGAAAAACTGCGACATGGCGATGGATTTGACGCCTTGTAGTGCCGCCTCCATACAGGCGCCGATGGTGCCGGAATAGACCGTGTTCTCGGCCGAGTTGTTGCCTTTGTTGACGCCTGACAGGATCAGGTCAGGCGGGGTGTCTTTCAGCACGTCATGCAGCCCGGCCAGCACGCAATCGGCAGGTGCGCCTTCGGCGGCAAAGGCAAATTCGCCCATCTGCGCGATCATCGTGGGGTGGGCGTAATTGATGCAATGCGCCACGCCTGATTTTTCGAAAGCAGGTGCCACGGTCCAGACCTCGCCGCCATCTGCAAGATCGGTCGCGATCTTGTGCAGCACGGCCAGCCCCGGGGCATTGATGCCGTCATCATTGGTGATCAGAATGCGCATGTGGGGCCCGCCTTTATGTCCTATGCCATAGGCCTAAAGCAGCAGGGCGGGCGGGTAAAGTCAGCGCCCGATTTCGCGCCATGCCAGCCCCGCCATAAGCAGCGCTGCAACACTTGCGAAAGCCACCACCATCGGCACCGCGCCCAGATTGGCCACCGCAATGGCTGCAAAGCCCCAGGCCACCGCCGCGCCATATGTCCAATTGCCCGGGCATCTGTGCTGAACCATTGCGGCGAAGCCCATCGCCAGCACAAGCGCCAGGACGGCCCAGCCAATCTCGCCCATGATGATGCCATAGCCCGCCCCCAATAAGCCTGTGGAGACGAAAGACGCCGCACTCAGCCAGCCTGCATAAAGCCCCAGCGGCAGCTGCAACGCCCATTCGGGCGCGCCGCTGCCTGCCCTGATCATCGCCATCACTGCGCCCGCCAGCATGATCCAGATCATCACCGTGGCCCAGATGGGCGAGATCAGTGCCACTGGCAGCCAGAACATCCCCACGCACAGGCTGAGCAACAGCGGCGCGCGGGTTTGGTCCCAATCGGCGTCGCTCCCGTATCGCCAAAGGCCCAGCGCGGAATGGATCAGCAACCAAAGATAAATCAACCCCCAGATCGCAAAAGCATAACCCGCAGGCTGCACCGGCGGGTTGATCTGCGGGATCGGGTAGCGGCCCGGATCAAACCCGCCAAATTCGGGGTTCAGGAAAGGCGAGATCGCAAAGGCAATTGCCGCCAGCAAAACCAGAAGTGCTTTCCAATTCACGCGCAGCCTCCTCCGTGACAGCCTCTCCCGTGACAGGCTCCCCCCATCATTGCTTCAAAAGTACCCGGGGGTCTGGGGGCAGCGCCCCCAGCCGGTCGGCGAGGCGAAGCCTCGTCGAAACGCACTCATACAAGCGTCCCGAAGGGGGTCAGCATGGATTTGCCGCCCAGATAGGGGTGCAGCGCCACGGGCAGCTCGACCGAGCCGTCTTCCTGCTGGCCGTTTTCCAGCACGGCGATCAGGCAGCGCCCGACGGCCAGGCCTGAGCCGTTCAGCGTATGAACAAATTCCGGCTTGCCGCCGCCTGCGGGTTTGAACCGGGCATTCATCCGGCGGGCCTGAAAATCGCCGCAGACCGAGACAGAGCTGATCTCGCGATACTTCCCCTGACCCGGCAGCCAGACCTCGATGTCATGGGTGCGCTGCGCGCCGAAGCCCATATCGCCGGTGCATAAAACCACGGTGCGGTAGGGCAGCAGCAGCGCCTCCAGAATGGCCTCGGCGCAGCGGGTCATGCGGTCCAGCTCGGCGCGGGAGTGATCCGGGTGGGTGATCGAGACCATCTCCACCTTTTCAAACTGGTGCTGGCGCAGCATCCCGGCAGTGTCACGCCCCGCGCTGCCCGCCTCGGAGCGGAAACATTGCGAATAGGCGGTCAGGCGGCGGGGCAGCTCGCTTTCTTCCAGCGTCTCGCCGTTGACCGTATTGGTCAGCGTCACCTCGGAGGTGGGGATCAGCCACATGCCTTCGGTGGTCTGGTAGCTGTCCTCGCCAAATTTTGGCAATTGCCCCGTGCCATACATCATCGCCTCATTGACCAGCACCGGGGTCCAGGTCTCGGTCAGGCCGTTCTCGTCGATATGCGTGTCCAGCATGAACTGCGCGAGCGCCCGGTGAATACGGGCCACGGCCCCAGACAGCACCACAAACCGCGCGCCGGACAGTTTCGCGCCCAGCTCGAAATCCATGCCCGGGATCACGGCTGCCAGCTCGAAATGCTCCTTGGCGTCAAAGGGGAAATTGCGCGGGTTGCCCCAGCGGTTGATCTCCACATTGTCGTCCTCGTCGTCGCCCTCAGGCACGTCGGCAAAGGGGATGTTGGGCAGCGCCATCAGCAGCTCCGCCAGCCTGGCGTCACAGGCCTTGGCCTCCTCGTTCAGCCGCGCCACAGCGTCTTTCTTTTCGCCCACAAGGGCGCGCAGCCGCTCGAACCCGGCCTCATCGCCCGAAGCCTTGGCGGCACCGACCTGCTTGCTTGCCGCGTTTTGCTCCGCCTTGGCGGCTTCGGCCTCGGCAATCTTGGCGCGGCGTGTCGCGTCAATGGCCAGCACATCTGCCGAGGAGATGTCCGATTTCCGCAGTTTCATGGCGGCGTCAAAGACCTCGGGGGTCTCGCGGATCATACGAATGTCAAGCATCGGTCAGCTTCCTTGGATGTCTATGGGCGCTGCATAAAAGGCCCGGCGACAAAAGGCCAGAGGCGCAACTGTCAGGGCCAAGGTCACGGCAGGAGCGGGGCCAGCCGGGTCTGATCCACCCGCACTGCCAGACCCTTGACCTGACCGCCGCTTTGCCCGGTATTGGCCACCACCACGCCCACCAGCGCCCAGCCTTCCGTGGTTCTCTGAAAGACCGGCCCGCCCGAGGTGCCTGAGACCACAGCGCAGGTCAGGCCCAGAAACTGCTCGCTTACAGGCGCGCCCTGACAGCCCACGTAATCCGTGAGCACCTCGCGCCGGTCATGTTGATAGCCCAGCACCGCCACCGCGCCATTGGGCTCCGAGGTTGGCGAGACGGGTATCGGCGTGACGCCTTGCAGCGGCGTCTTCAGGGTGATCACCGCCAGATCGGTGGCGAATTTCGAGATCCTGGTGCGGGTAGCGCCCGGTATGTCGGCATATTCCTCATGGACCCGTACAAAAGACGACACCGCGCCGCCTGCATGTTGCCCGTCATGCCAGCCCGCCACGAAGTTCAGCTTGTAGAACGGCACCGGTTGGCCGGTCTCGGTGGTGACGCAATGCGCGGCGGTGACCACCGTGTCAGGCGCGATCAGCGTGCCGGTGCATAGCGAACGGGCCAGCCCCTCGATGGTGACGCGGCCCACGGCCTGCCATTCCTGCCGGGCGCTCTCGGATATGGGCCAGTTCTGCGCAAGGGCTGCTCCGGATGGCCCGAAACCTGCGGCCAGGACCGCAGCCAGATATATGGAGAGGCGGCAAAACCCGATGAATTGGCGCATATGTCTTTTATCCTGCTCAAGAGCCCCTATTTCGATGTAGCGTATTGGGCGAAAATCTAGGCGTAAACCCGTTGCACCCACATCGGCTGAGACGTAGGGTGCGGCGCAATGTCAAAAGGGGCCAAAGCGGCCCGAAACAAAAGGACCGCTGATGCTCGTTTCACCAGCTTATGCCCAAGCAGCCGGGGGAGGCGCTGGCGCCTTCGGCAGCTTTGTTCCCCTCATCCTGATCTTCGCGATCATGTATTTCCTGCTGATCCGTCCGCAGCAAAAGAAGGTCAAGGAACATGCCGCGATGGTCGAGGCCGTGCGCCGGGGTGACCAGATCATCACGCAAGGCGGTATCGTCGGCAAGGTCTCCAAGGTGATGGGCGATGACAGCAACGAGGTTGAGGTCGAGATCGCCAAGGACGTCAAGGTGCGGATCATCAAGAGCACCATCGCCCAGGTGATCAACAAAACCGAGCCGGCCAAATAACATGATGAACATGTCGCTTTTCCAACGGATCAGCATTTGGCTGACCGTGGCCGTCGGCATTTTGCTGGCGTCTCCGAACTTCTTTTATACGACGGTGGAAAACCACAATGACGCGGTCGCCTTCATGGAGACCGGCGTTTCGCCAAACGC
>CALFWN010000219.1 GCA_937928335.1 uncultured Litoreibacter sp.
GTCCGTTCTATACGTGAGGGGTGGAAACGAGGGTCGTTGGAGGGACAGCTATGTCAAATTCGGTGTCTTCAGTTCGGGCTTGGCGGGGCGATCTCGCCTCCGCCGGACCCAAGCGCGTCGCGTCTGCAACTCTGGGCTGGAAGACCCGGTCTGGCAGTCGCGCTTTTTGCGCATCGGTCGGCTCGGCACGTCGTCGTTTCAAGTCCTGTCGGCGGTCCGGGCTGCCCCTTGGAGGGTCTAGAAGAGGCTAGATGACTGAGCAGCGTCTTACGTCGATGACCTAGTTATGTCGCAATCGTATTTAATGGAGAGCGAACAAGCTGTTCATATTCGGTTCATCTTGCAAAAACCGGCTTAGAGCATTGGTATATATAGATAATTGCTAAAACATATCCTCTGAGAAACATGCCGTTCACCCGCAAAAACATATGAAGATGAACGCATAAACCCGCCCACGCAGCAACGGGTCAGGAATCACTATCCGCCCGTTAAGGCAGATTCGTGCTCCTTCGGGGCCTCTTTCGCACCCGTCATGAAGGCCACCGCGTCCGACATAGTGTAGTCCTTGGGGTTGATCACGCAAAGCCGCCGCCCCAGCCGGTGCACATGGATGCGGTCGGCCACCTCAAACACATGGGGCATATTGTGGCTGATCAGAATAATCGGGATGCCGCGCGAGCGGACGTCCTGAATCAGTTCCAGCACCTTGCGGCTTTCCTTCACGCCCAGGGCGGCGGTGGGCTCATCCAGGATGATCACCTTCGATCCAAACGCGGCGGCGCGCGCCACAGCGACACCTTGGCGCTGCCCGCCTGACAGCGTCTCCACCGCCTGATTGATGTTCTGGATCGTCATCAGCCCCAGCTCCGTCAGCTTGTCGCGGGCCTGACGTTCCATCTCGGGGCGGTCGAGCTTGCGAAACAACGAGCCCATGATGCCCGGCTTGCGCAGCTCGCGCCCCATGAACATGTTGTCGGCAATCGACAGGGCAGGGGACATGGCAAGGGTCTGGTAGACCGTCTCGATCCCGGCATTGCGGCCCTGTATCGGGTTGGAGAACTGGATGCGCTTGCCTTCCAGATAGATCTCGCCCGCATCCGGCACCACGGCGCCGGAGATGGCCTTGATCAAGGATGACTTCCCTGCGCCGTTATCGCCGATAACGGCCAGAATCTCTCCGGGCATCAGGTCAAAATCGCAATGATCCAGTGCGGTGACCTTGCCGTAGCGCTTGACCAGCCCGCGGCCTTTGAGAATGGGTTCCGTCATGCTGATGCCTTCCTGATCCACTGGTCCACCGTTGTCGCCCCGATGATCAACGCGCCGATCAGCAGGAAGGTCCATTGCGGGTCCGCGCCATACATGCGCAGGCCCAGCTCGAACACGCCCACAATCAGCGCCCCGAACAGCGCCCCAAGGATCGAGCCGCGCCCGCCAAACAGCGAGATGCCTCCGATCACCACAGCGGTAATGGACTGGATGTTGCCGATAACGCCCGTGGTCGCCGATGGCGAGACGGACCCAAAACGTCCGATCATCACCCAGCCCGCGAGCGCACAGATCAGGCCCACCAGAGCGTAGACCGAAATGATGGTTTTCTTGACGTCGACACCTGCCAGCTCTGCGGCCTCCGGGTCGTCGCCCACAGCGTAGACATGCCGCCCCCAGGCCGTGTGTTTCAGCACATAGGCCAGCACGAAGACCAGCAGGATCATGAAGACGACCCCAAGCGTGAAAGACGCGCCGCCCAATTGATATTTGGTGCCGAAGAATTGCAGCATCGGGGCCTGGGCCTCGATATCCTGCGACCGGATGGTCTCATTGGCTGAATAGATGTAATTCGCTGCCAGCACGATCTGCCACATGCCCAGCGTCACAATGAAGGGTGGCAGTTTGACCTTGGCCACCAACCAGCCGGAGCAGGCCCCGATGGCCGTGCCCGCGATCAGACCCGCAGGGATCGCGATGCTGGGCGGTAGGCCGTAGCGAAAGGTAAATTGCCCCATGATAACCGAGGTCAGGACCGCGATGGCGCCGACGCTCAAATCAATGCCTGCGGTCAGGATGATCAGGCTTTGCGCGGCGGCCAGCACCCCCACGATCTGCACCTGCTGCAAGATCAGCGTCAGCGCAAAGGGGGAGAAAAACTTGCTGCCCAACAGCACCGCGAACAGGATCAGCGACAGCACCAGAACGATCAGCGGCACCAGCGCGGGGTTCTCGTGCAGGACATGCTGCAGCTTGCCCAAGGCAGACCTGCGGTTGTCGTCAAACTCTGCAACAGCGGTATCGGATTTGGACAGGTCGGCTTCGTAATCCGAGCCGGTCGGGGTGGTCTCTGCCATGTACAAGCTCCCTCGGGAATTTAGGTTCAGCACAGCCTTAGAGGGCCAGAAAGGCACGAAGGGGTCGCGATTTGAAGGAAAAACTGTGAATGAGAGGGACGCCACGCGCCCCTCTCCTGATGTTGATGATCAGAGGATCAGCCCCAGCAGCGCGCTGTGCCTTCCTCGACCGAGATCGAGTCCACACCATCCGCAGGCTTGTCGGTCACCAGCGAAACGCCTGTGTCAAAGAAGGCCTTGCCCGGCGTGTTCTCCGGCTTGGTGCCATCCTTGGCCCATGCGGCAATCGCCTCGACGCCCAGCGAGGCCATCAGCAGCGGGTATTGCTGCGAGGTGGCACCGATCACGCCATCCGCGACGTTTTGCACGCCGGGGCAGCCGCCATCGACCGAGACGATCAACACGTCATTTTCACGGCCAATGGATTTCAGCGCCTCATAGGCACCGGCAGCGGCGGGCTCGTTGATGGTGTAGACCACGTTGATGCCGGGGTCCTTGGCCAGCAGGTTCTCCATCGCGCGGCGGCCACCTTCCTCGTTGCCGGCGGTCACGTCATTGCCAACGATGCGGGGGTCCGTCTCGTCACCCCATTTATTCGGGTCGCCCAGATCAATGCCAAAGCCTTGCAGGAAACCCTGGTCGCGCAGCACGCCCACAGAGGGCTGGCTGATGGCCAGATCCAACATGCCGATCTTGGCATCCGCAGCCGCGTCCCCCAAAGTCGCAGCAGCCCAGGACCCGATCAGCTCACCGGCCAGGAAATTGTCGGTGGCAAAGGTGGCGTCCGCCGCGTCAATCGGCTCCAGCGGCGTGTCGAGCGCGATCACAAGCAGCCCTGCGTCACGCGCTTGCTGAACGGATGTCACAATGGACGAGGTGTCCGACGCGGTTAGCAAAATGCCTTTCGCGCCATCCGCAATGCAGGTCTCGATGGCCTGCACCTGCGTCTCGTGGTCGCCGTCAACCTTGCCTGCGTAGGATTTCAAGGTGATGCCAAGCTCTTCGGCCTTGGCGGTCGCGCCTTCCTTCATT